>CAMAHZ010000001.1 GCA_945834965.1 uncultured Clostridia bacterium
ATATGGGCGGACGGCAGCACGAAAGAGAAGAGCTACAAGGTCACCATAAATCAGGCAACCCTAATGTGGAAGTATAAGGACAGAACGACGACCGTAGACGTTGCGGACGCATACAAGGAAGTCAAGTATACCGAAAGCCGAACGAATTACATAAGTAAAGTCTACGCCGAATGCGGCAATCTTTCGTATAACAAGTCGGGCGACAGCTCTACTAAAGGCGTAACGATAATTAAAAACGGCGAAACGACGATAAAGAAAAACGTTATAGACTCCGGCACTTATACCTTTACGGTAGCGGAAGAAGATATACCAAACTACAAAAACCCGACTTTTACTTTTAAAATTCTGCCTATGGAAATAGATATAGGCAAATCGGTAAATCTGAACTGGACGATTGACGGTGCGGTCAACGAAAGTCTGGCAAACGGCGATATCTATTGCTATACGTATAACCGAAGGGGCAGCAATAAGGTTGAAAGCGCTTATACGACGCTAAAGCTAAGCAAAGCCCCGTTCAACAACTGGGAAAACTGGGCGGAAAGCGAGAACGACAAGGCGTATTTAATTGAAGGTATAGCAGCTTATAAGGAAGATAAGACGACAAAAATTAAGCTCTATCGAGACAGCGGCTCTTTGCAATTGTACAACGCCGTATACAGTGGCGACTTCTCTGCTACTGAATCGGGAAAGTACGTTGCAAAGGCAGTCATAACCCCCGTTGATAACTATGCGTTGACTTATACGCCGAGCGATAGTCCAAAAAATATGACGATTACGCCCCTTGAAGGCGGCGCGTATGAAATAACCAAAACCTGGTACGTTGCGTATTTCGTCAACGAGTTCCTGTCTCAATCGAGTTTTGACGAGCAGGCAAAAACCGAATACACCTTCCCCCAGAAATGGACGTTCGGTTCGTTGACGGAAGAGATTACCGCCCCCTGCCTTGCGCACGGCGACGAAGTGAGAATGAGTCAGCTCGTGCCGGACTGCTACGCCAAGCTCGACAATAACAATTTCAACGGCTACGTGTTAGAGAACGTAACCGACCACGAAACCATACTTGAAATTATAGGGGCGGACGTCACCTACAGAGAAGGAATGGAAGAGTGGGAAAGGGGTGAAAAGGATTTGGTTACCTTTTCAATAACGAGTTACGACGGCACTACCGTCTGCTTAGACGAGCCACGTTCAAAGCTTTCCTACTATGTAAACGGTTTTATGCCCGTGGGTAGATACACAATTACTTTTAAGGCGAAAAACGTAGGAATAAACGATAAACATCTCGACTGGTGGAACGGCAACAAGGGCAGTAGCTGCGGTAACGAATACTTCGGTATAACTACTTCCTACGACTTTGAAGTCACGCCGCAAAAGCTAAATTATACAGACAATCTCAACTTCTATAACAAGGCGGACAAATCGCCTATCGCTATAAATTTAAACAATCTAACCAACAATCTCGACGCGTTTTTTGCGCTTGCGTACGACAGGATTGAGTACGACGCAATCACTAAAGACGACGTCTTAAACAGCCAGACCTACTGGTCAACCGTTGTCGACGCCTTTTACGGCGACAAACTTGAACTTCGTTTTAAGCTAAAGGGCGGTGACGACGACGAATATTACTCAAAAGACAACGTAACCGTCTGGAACGACAAGATAAGTAAATACGCACCGGGAAGTTACTATCTGTACTATACGGTCAACTTGCCGAACTACGTATCAGTTCCCAAAGAAACCGAATTAGAAAAATACTACTTCGAAGTAACGGTATATGAAGAAGTAGAGTTGCCGTATTTGCTATTAGATACTTTGCAATACACGGGTGAGCCCCGCACCGTACAGGTTGCGCAGATGGACCACCGCTATCAGGTTGCAGGCAATACCCGAGTGCCGATAGGCGAATACAAGGTAACGTTTACGTTAAGCAACCCCACGCTCAACCGCTGGAAGGGCGTTGAAGGCGCCGTCTACGAGCTGCCTTGGTCGATTGTCGACAAGCCCGTCAACGGCTGGGCGGAAGGCGGAGAATTGCACGTAGACGACTGGTTCTGGAACTCGTTCGACGGAGAAAATCACTTAATCACGGCAAAACCCGTCAGTGGCGAACCCGTATTCAGTATTTCAACGGATGAAGAAGGTAAAAACTTAATTGAAGGCTTACAGTCGTTTAAAACCGACAAGGCTGGGCATATACCGTACGTTGAAGGCACTCGCCTTGCCGCCTTGACCGTAGGCGATTACTATTTGTGGGCGGAAATACCCGAGACGGATACTCACGCCCCGTTCATATCAACGGGCTATAAATTCAGCGTAAAATCGGCGGAAAACGGCTGGGTAAGTCAGCCTACGCTAAACAACTGGAAGTTGGGTGAAACGCCCGACCTGACCGCCGTAAACGGTGCTTCGCCCATCTACGGTACGGCTGTGATTAAAATCGTGTCGGAATTTAATGAAGAGCAAATCTATTTTGACAGCGCAAGCGGTTTGAATAAAATTTCCGAAATGCCCGTAGGCAGGTATTACCTTGTGGCTACGGTCGAAGGCGACGCGGCTTGCTACGACGGAATAACGCAAAAGCAGTCGGTTTTGGTGCTTAGCGAAGCTTCGGACGAAACCTGGTTAATTCAGCCTGAAATAGCCAACTGGAAACACGGCGAAACGCCGTCGGTGCCGATTGCAATGTCTGTTGCGGCAGGCTCTACGGTGGAGTTTAGCTATTTAACCAAGAGCGGCAAACCGCTTGAAAGTCAGCCCACGGCAATAGGCGATTATATTCTCGTTGCGGTTGCGTACTCGCAGAGCGGCGAAGAGCTTGCACGCTCGCAATTCGCGTTTAAAATCACGGGTATAGACGGCGCGTTGATTGCGCTAATCGTCATAGTTGGCGCATTGCTGTTACTTCTCGGCGGCGTAATTATCTTCATCGTGGTTAAAAATAAGCGCAATAAAGGCGGAAATAACGGCGGTGATAACGGCGGCGACGAGCCTAATGGCGGCGGTGAAAACGACAGTCCCGAAGACGGTGAAAATGCCGATACACCCCCGAATATGCCCGAACTAACGCAAAACTTACAACAGAATTCACTTGACCAAACTCAATTAAGTCAGGGCGTAATCACCCCCAAACCCACGGCAAAAAAGGTGCGTTCTGCGGTGCAAAAGGTAAGGTCGCAAAATACTAAAATAAGGTCGGCGAACGCCAAGGTAAGGGCTAAAAAGCCCGACGGCGTTCAGCCTGTAGAAGATAGCGGTCAAATTTTAGAAAACGAAATTATGGACGAAATTCAGCCCGTAGTGGAAGAAGTTCAAACGCCCGTTGACGATAACCAAACGCCCGTAGTGGAAGAAATTCAACCTGTTGAAGAAATTCAATCTGCTGAAACGGAAATTGAAACGCCTGTTGAAGAAGTTCAGCCTGTGGAAGAAATTCAGCCCGTTGACAATAACCAAACGCCCGTAGACGACGATTTGGCTACGGACGAAAAGCAGCCGCCAAAGGAATAATTCGCACCCCATATTTTAGGCTTTAAATAGATATTTTAACCGAGCTTGTAAGTCAATTTGCAGGCTCGGTTTTTTCGTGTGGGTAAGCCCTGTCCGCCAGTCTTCTCAGCCGCCCTATCGCCGATAGGTAAAATAAAATTTGCTTATACCAGCTATAAAAAAATATTATGGCAAATTTTTTAGTTAAAATTTACAATGTTGCAAGTTAAAAATAACAATAATGAAAAAATTTGTCAAAATTATAAAATTTTTTTCACAAAGGGCTTGAAATATTGACAACGACACTATATAATAAGGTTGTATAGGTGTACAGGTGTGCTCGTATACACTTTTTGCTATGCCGTCCGGACGGACGGTTTAGGCATACGCGCGCACACCCGTAAGCGTGCTATGCGTGTATGCGCAAGGCGCGTTCAAAAGGCAAAAATTTTCGGAATACAGAGTTTGTTTTAAAGTAGGTGAAACTATGAAGAACAAAAAACTACATAAAGTCAATCAAAGCAATCAAGTAGATGCAGGGTTCACGCACGGTGAAACTATCCGTGCAGATATACGCCGCAAAAAGCTGTGGCGCATAGCTTTGTCCTGCGTTTTGTTTATAATCTTGGCGGCGTCGACCGTCTTAGGATTTGTCGGTTTAGGCGGCAAGTCCCCTTTAAACGATAGCTCAATCGACCAGTCGAACGACGTTGCATACGCCGCCGACGAGATTTATTACAATACTACCTTAAACAGCAGTTATCCTGCAAGGACGGCGCAATATAGCGATTCTTATTATGCCAGCAAATGGAGAACTGCCGTAAACAATAGCGGTACGTTCACGCTTGATAATGGCGACTGGGTTGCAACGCCTAAAGCAGGTGAAGAACACCCGATTATTTCCCACTACTACTATAACAGTTCTAATTACACTTACGCTTCACGTTATTTTGATGGTATTTTCAGAACTGAATTCGGTAGGGATTGGACTGAAGTTGATATTGATAGTAACGGTACTATTGAAAAACAGTTTGTAAACACGAGAAATTCTAATCAAGCAAATTCATATAATGCGGCGTTTTACAATGACTTTGATATTGCGTCGAGCGGTGATTACTTTGGCTTGTCTAAAAACTACTCTGGTGCGCTCTTCGTGCCTAAAGGCAAAAAAGTCACGATTAATTTAAACGGGCGTAAAATAGACCGTAACCTTGTTACCGCCCCCACGGGTTTTGACGATAACGGCAAAATTACCGGCGGTGGTCTCGGAAGGAGTATGTATAACGGCTACGTTATAAGGGTAGAAGGCGAGCTCGTAATTACGGGTACGGGTGCTATCACGGGCGGTTGGAGTGAAAGTGCTGCTTCTGGAATATACGTCACGAACGGTGGTAAGCTTACTATAACCGGCGACGTGGATTTGTCAGGCAACTACGGCGGTTCGCCTATTTATGCGGACGGCACAGCAAGTGAATATTCGACCGTTACCATAGATGGTTCTGCTATTACCGACGGATTTGATTTTACGGGCATTTGTGCGTATGAAAAGCAAGAAAACGGTACGTATACAGGTAAGCCGTCCGTGACGACGACGTATAATTACAAAACTAGAGTCAATAATCAGTATACTTGGGCTGATACAAGCAACTACTCTGTTTCGTCCTGTGCCGTGCAGGTGTCGAGCTATGTAAAGCTCAATATGACAAAATGTAATATTACGAACAACTCGGGTGCTTACGGTGCCATATACGCAACTTCGTATTGCGATGTGGTGCTTAATGACGTAAATATAACGGACAACTATGGCAGTAGTTGCGGTGGTATTTATATAAGCGACCATAGCACACTAACGCCGACAAACGTAAAAATTAATAATAATACAGCAGGTTCGTACGGCGCGTTATATATTAGCGGCGGCTCGGGTTACGATACGATAGTTGACTTTGGCGCAGGGTGCGAAATTAAAAATAACACGGCGACAAGCGGTACCGGCGGCGGTTACGCCACCAGTTACGTAACGTTAAGTTTTACGGGTTGCACTATTTCCGATAACACCGGTTACACGGTCGGCGGTATTTGCGTAGGTTCATACAGTACGCTGAATATGACCGACGCAAGCTTAACTAACTGTAAATCAACGTATCCGAGAGATTACGGTTACGTTGGCGGCGTCAACGTAAACACCAACTCGACTTTCAATTTCACAAACAGTACTATAAGTGATTGCAGCGGCTTGGTCGGCGGCGTAACTGTTTATAACAGCAGTAGGTTCAATTTTATATCCGGTACTATCACGAAAAATAAGAGCGTAGGAACCGGGGCGTCAGGAAGCGCCGTTGGCGGCGTATACGTGGGAAGCAGTTATTGCGTGATGACTATGGGTACGAACGATACCGATAGCTCGGACGACGACGACTGTATCATAAGCTATAACGAAGGTCCCGTCGGCGGCGTAAGTATAACTTCTTACAGTACGTTCAATTTCGAAGGCGGACAGGTCGTAGGAAATAAGAATACGGTAATTAGCAGTTCTTACGTAAACGTAGGCGGCATTTACTGCGAAACCAGTAACATGAATATGTCGGGCAACGCCTTAGTTTCGCTCAATAAGGGTATTGTCGGCGGTATTTCGTTCTACGGTGTTTCTAGTAACGATTGGGGTTTCCTTAAAATTGACGGCGGCAGAATAACCCAAAATACTTCGCTTGCCAACAGTACGAATAATATTCCCGATTACGCTGTCGGCGGCATTTATTTGCTCTATTACTCAAAGACGACCATGAACGGCGGCGAAATTACTAACAACGTCGGCAGGTTGGCGGGTGTCTGCAACGTGAATTCCAGTTCGTTTACTATGAACGGCGGTAAAATTTCACGCAACCGTTGTAACTATTCGTACGACCTAAACAGTGTAGCCGGCGTTTATAACGACTCTACGTTTATAATGAACGGCGGCGAAATCAGCCATAACTACGCCCAGAACGATGATAAGTCGGAAATGCAATACGGCAGCGGCGGTATGGTGAACCGTGGTACTTTCACCATGAACGGCGGTACGATATCCAACAACGTCGGCTTAGGTAAGGTGCGCGGTGCAGGCGGTATCGGCTCTTCCGACGGTTCGGGCAACATCTATCTTCGCGGCGGCAAAATAGTAAACAATATCGGCTATATCTCGGGCGGTATATTTAAGTGCTATAATTCAGGCTTATACGTTCAGGGTAATCCCGTAGTTAAGAATAACTACTACGTAGAAGAAACTTCTTACGATAACTATAGCACCGCAACTAAATATCCCAACGATATAGACTTACACTGCGGAAGAATTTTCCCCCAGTACGAAAATAGTCCTACGTTTAACTATAGGAATAATCTTATAGCGGTAGACGGTATGCTTAACAGCGGCGCAGAGTTGTACGTCGTAAAGTATCCCGATAACTACAGGACTGACGCACAAGGCTGTATAACGAGCGGTTACGGCACGTACAATTCACTATATCATCCTAACACGTTCTTCCATCCTTCGCAGTCCGATTTGTTCACGACTGATAAAAGGACAAACTCAAGCGGTGGAATAGAAGCGTCGCTGTATAGCTATGTCGACGCGCAAAACTGGTCGGACGCGGTAAGAAACAGCTCTACGGCAAATCCCTTGACGGTTACGCTTTACCACGACTGGACTGCAACCGACTGTACGTACGTTGCTTACAATAGTTATAATAAACGCCGTTTCAGGGCAATGTTCAACTATGAAACGGAGAGTAGCAACAATGGCTTCCATAACGGCGCGTTGCACGTTCCTGCAGGTTATTCCGTAATTTTAGACTTGAACGGGCATACCATAGACCGCGATTTAAGCGAGACCTTAAATAATAACATCGGCTACGTTATATATAATTTAGGTACGTTAGAAGTAACCGATTCAAGCTCCGGCGGCAACGGTAAGATTACCGGCGGTTACAATACTTATACAGGTCCCAGCGAATATAATGCATACGGCACCGGCGGCGGCGTACTAACCGGCGGTAACGCAACGTTTACGCTTTCAGGCGGTAATATTACGGGCAACGTTGCAAACTACGGCGGCGGTATCTTTAACCATTACGGTACCGTTAATATCTTCGGCGGTAAGATATCCGATAACCGAGCAGTAGGGCTTACGGAAAACGCTTCCGACTTATCCGGTAGCGGCGGCGGTATATTCCATTATAATTATAGGAATAGCGCAGCTACGCTCAATTTAATGGGCGGCGTAATTTCGGGCAACTCTGCAAAGCGTGGCGGCGGTGTAGAGCATTTCTCGTACGACGAAGGTAGCGGTCAAACCCTTAAGACCTATTTAACGGGTGACGCGTCAATCGTCAATAATACGGCGACAATCTCCGGCGGCGGTATCGACGTTTACAGACTTAATACCTACTTTGCTATGGGCGAACACCCCATAGTGGAAAGCAACACTTTAAACGGTAACCCCGACGATATTCACCTGCCTTCTACGTCTATTGCAGGCACGCCGAACGTAGACAACGGCTTAATTACAATCGTATCTACGTTAGACGGCAGTAAGTCCAAAAAGTACGGCATATATAGGGATATAGGCTATACTTTCACCGTCGATTTCAAGGTGAACAACCCTTCCGATTCCCCTGCGGATTACTTCGAAGCGCAGAAGGACGGCTACTACGTTTCCACCGACAGCGACGGCAATGGTCAGCTTATCTCTAACCACGGTAACGACAACTGGTTCAGCGCCGTTACTATGTCCAAAATTTTTGCCGCAAAGAAGTACACGGTCAAGCTTACCGAAAACTGGGAAGCGGTAGATAACGCTACCACCGACTTTGCAACTTCGCTCCACGGCAACGAGACTGTGGATAAGAGTACGTCAACGGCTAATCCTTATTGTTACGGTGCAATGAATGTTCCTACAGGGACGAGCATAATTCTCGACCTGAATGGTTACACCATCGACAGAATTTTAGCAAGGGGCGTAGGCGGCACTAAGTACGGCTACGTAATTTCAATGCACGGCGGCACTCTGTCCATAAGGGATACGTCTGAAGATGGCAACGGTAAAATCACCGGCGGCTGGGTTGATAACGCTTTCAATACCTACTACGGCGGCGGTATTTCGATGTTCAACGATGCCGACCGTTTGGATATCAGGGGCGGCTCGATAACGGGCAACAAATCTACGGGCGTATATAACAATACTTCGCCTGTCGGCGTCGGCGGCGTTGCAGTTTGGGCGACCAAAGCACAGCTTACGATGGTAGGCGGCTCGATAAACGGCAATCTTGGCTCGTTTGCAGGCGGTATCGGCTTCAATGTGTTAACTGCAAACACCTTCAACCTTGGCGGCAGTGCAAAGGTTTACGACAACTTTAAGGGCGACAGAGAGACCGATTTCGGCGGCGGCGAACCTAACGACGTATACAATCCCGCGGCAACTTCGGGTACTACCGTTGCTCAAATGCAGGATACCAAAAACTTTAAGATAACTATAGTCAGCAAGTTCAACGACGACGCTCATATAGGTATTTGCCGTCCCGACGTAAACAACAGCCTTCTGGCAGAAACGAACGGTAACGTATTTACTACCAGCTATGCGCAGTACAACGTGGACGCAAGCGGCAACGTAATCGACCCTACCAAGTACTTCTTCCCGTCCGATTCTAACAGGTCGCACATTAAGACGTACGCTCCCCAGACGGGTGCCAACAAAGGTGCGGTAGAAGTTACTATCTGGAACGTCGACTTAGAGATGAACTGGTCAAACGCAATTGCTGCGAACGTAAATGCGCTTACAGGCTCTCCTATAACCGTAAAACTTGAGCACGACTGGATTGCAGACGATAACGGCTCGCTCGGTAAGGGTACCGGTTTCTCTACAAACGGCGCGCTTGAAATGGGGCAGAGTAATATAATACTCGACTTGAACGGCTACACCATAGACAGGCGTTTGTATAGTCTGGGCAAGAAACTTGCAAACGGCTACGTAATACAGATGTCCGGCACTTGCCGCCTTGAAATTATAGACAGTTCTGCGGCAAAAACCGGTAAAATTATGGGCGGTTATACCACGACCACCGGTCAGGCAGGCGGCATTAACATCATTTCGGCAAACGCGTACCTTACCATAAACGGCGGTACTATAACCGAAAACAAGGGTTATGACGGCGGCGTTGCAACCTACGTTGAAAGCTCGTATAAGACGACGAACTACTTTGCAATGGGCGGTTCTGCGCTCGTAGTCGGCAATAAGGACTTCTACGGCAAGACTAAGAATATCAATCTTCGTGCAAAGTATAATCAGTATATTACGTTGCTCTCAGCGCTCACTAAGGGCGGTATGGACGGCGAACAGAGCGGTGTCTATAAGGAAAGCTCTTCCGACTTTACTAAAAACTTCGGGGTTTACCATTCCGACGAATCTCCCGTCCATTACTTTACTGCGGACTCAGGCGACAACTACGTAATCGAGTCGCCTACGGGTGAAGCTGCACTCTACACGATGGACAACTACAGCAACTGGCTGTTTGCCGTAAACGAAAGCGTTGCAACGGGCTACGAAAGAACGGTTATGCTCGTTTCCGACTGGGAAGCGCCCGAAGGTATGTTCGGTAAGTCCGCGTCGGACAACCTTGCGTTCCATAACGGCGGCGCGCTCAGAGTTCCTGGCGGCGCTAAGATTATACTCGACTTACACGGCTATAAGCTCGACAGAAATCTTGAATTCTACGAAGATTACGGCTACGTTATCTACGTAGACGGTAAGTTGACCGTAAGAGATACGTACGACGGCGACGACAGATACGGCAGTATCACCGGCGGTAAGAATAAGCTGTCCGATAGTTACGCATATTACTCCGGCGGCGGTATCAACGTGTGTGGCGGTAATCTCTTTATGGAAGGCGGCGTCGTAGAAGGTAACTCTTCAATGGGCAGGTCGGATTACTCAACAGGCGGTCTTTACGTCAGCGGTAGCAACGCTCATATCTATATGACGGGCGGTATCGTAAGGAATAACTACGGCGAATATGCAGGCGGTATAAACGTACCTAATGCAAGCTCGGTATATCTCGGCGGAAGTGCGCAGGTTTATAACAACAGGCTTAACACGTCTAAGCAGGTTGATATAAGACCTATCAGCGATTCGATAGGTAATAAGGTACAAATTTACTCAGCCTTCACAAGCGATGCGAATATAGGCGTTTCTTATATAGGTAATAACTATTTTGCCAACCTTTCGCAGAACATCTTTACTACTAATTTCAACAACTTGAATCCGGGTGTGGACCCTTCAACGGTGTTCCACTATGCGGACCCTTTGGCATACAAAGTTATTTCTCTTCCTTCAGCAAATAATACGGGGCTTGAGGCGGCAGTTGAATGTATCGACAACGAACAAAACTGGCGTCAGGCTGTTGCTGCAAGTACGGCTACGGTTAAAAAGACCGTAACCTTAACCCGCGACTGGGTTGCTTACGACTATGAAACTTTTAAAACCGCGTTCGGCGTAGACGGCAGCGCGTACTCTTACGGTGCAATTTATCTGCCTACGAATAAGAGCATCATTCTCGATTTAAACGGCTATACTATCGACCGTAACCTTACTTCTAAGGACGCAAGGACCAACGGTATGGTATTCCTTGTTAACGGCAACTTGGAAATAACCGACTCGTCAAGCTCGCAATCGGGCAAAATTACCGGCGGTAACAGTACGGATACGGCAGGCGGCATTAAGTATACCAACTCAAGCGGTTCAAATGGTTCCTTAAAGCTTACCGGCGGCACCATAACGGGCAACGTCGGTACGCAAGGCGGCGTAGAAGTCTGCTGGACAAGCAACGTTGCGGCACCTTTGTATATGGGCGGTTCGGCTCTCGTTACGGGCAATAAGGATATCAAGAATCATGATTCCGATATTTACGGTACGAGTGCTGTACAGATGATTGAAATCGTATCGCCCTTGACGGCGGCTGGCAAGACGGGCTTCCAAAGACCCGGCGTCGGCGATTTCTCAATCAATTTCGTAAAATATATGCGCAGTGCAGACCCTGCCGAGTACTTTACGAGTACCGACCCGATGTACGTATATAAATATGAAACGGGTGAAGCGGGTCTATATACCAACGACAACGCAATGAACTGGGAATACGCAATCAGGGCGAGCGTCGAAGGTAATAAAAAGCAAATCATATTCAAACTCGTCAGCGACTGGACGGCGGAAAGCGGTATGTTCGGTACGGACAGCAATAATACTGCTTACACGAACGACAACGGCGACGGCAAGGGCGGTCTTAATATTCCTGCAAATGCGGATATAATCGTCGACCTTAACGGCTACACCCTTGACAGGGGACTTGACGCGGCTATTTCGGAAGGTTACATATTCAGAATATACGGCTTCCTTACGGTACGCGATACTTCTAAGGAAGGCAACGGTATTATAACCGGCGGTTTCAACAGTTATAACAGTAACCAATACGCAGCACAGTCGTCGGTATTCTACGTGCACAGCGGCGCTAAGCTCAATATCGAAGGCGGTACTATAACCGGCAACCACGCAACGGGTGCAGTTAGTTCGGTAATAACCACTAACTATGCAAACGCCCCTATAACCATTACGGGCGGTAAGATAATGGGCAACTACGGCGGCGACCTTAACAGCGATAACGGTGCAGGCGCAATATTCGTAAGACATTCGAATACCGTCAACCTTGGCGGCAGCCCTATCATTCTCGATAACAAGCACAACAGGGGCTACGACTGCGACGTTCGTTTTGAAAATACGGGCATATACGTTCAGATAATAGGCTCGTTTACGAGTAAGGCAAAAATCGGCGTTGCACCCAACACGCAGGTAAACAACTGGGCAACGACTACGGGCGGCGTTCAGTTTACTTACAACTATTCAAGCCACCACGCAGCGGCAGATTATCCCGACCGTTACTTTGTCGGCAGGTGGATGCAGAGCCACAGCATTACCAGAGTAACGACAACTTCAGGAGCAGAAGGTGCATTCTGGTGTACTGAAAACTACACCAACTGGATTAACGCGGTCAACGCAAGCTCTATGGCAAAGCCCATCAAGTTCGAGCTTTCGGAAGACTGGATTGCAGACCCCCATCTTACTTATACGACGTCATTCCACCCGACGGATACTTCATGCTATACGTACGGTACTATAAACTTGCCTGCAAACAGAAGTATCGTCCTTGACTTAAAGGGTTATACGATTGACAGAAACCTTGTAAACGCAACCGATAACGGCTACGTTATCAACGTTCTGGGCAGGTTGGAAATAATCGACTCTTCCAACAAGCATACGGGCGTAATAACGGGCGGCTACAATACTTTGGGCGGCGGCGGTATAGTCGTTCAAAGCGGCGGTACGCTCTGCATAAAGGGCGGCACGATTACGGGTAACACGGGCAAGATAGACGGTTCCGGCGTCTATATAATGGATAACGGCCACGTCGAAATCGGCGGCTACGCACAGGTTAACGATAACTATAACGCAGACGGTGCGGACAGCAACGTGTATCTGAACAAAGCAGACGAAAAGATTAAAATCGTCAGCGATTTGTTCGGTAAAGAGCTTATAGGCGTAAGCAGACCTAGCAACGGTTACGTAACCGAAGGCTTCCAGGAAAATATGTACGGCTATTCGCCCCTTGACTATTTCGTATCCGAACATAAGAATTATTACGGAATAGAGAGCGGCGACGGCGAATTATTCTTCCTTTCGCCCGATAATAACACCAACTGGCAGTATGCCGTTGCGGAAAGCTTAAGGACGGGTAAGACGCAGACCGTACGCCTTACCGAGGACTGGTTTGCAAGTGAAGACAGCACTTATACGACCGTATTCGGAACGGGTACCGGTTACTATAATGGTGCGCTCTACGTGCCTGCAGGCGCTTATATAGAGCTTGATTTGGCAGGTTATACCGTAAATCGAAATCTTAACAAACCGGTAAGATACGGTTCCGTAATGACCGTGTTAGGCAGCTTGAGCGTCGTTGACTCGTCCGAAGAAGGTACGGGTACGATTACGGGCGGCTCACTCTTACAGGTAGATACTCACTTCCAGGCGGCAGGCGTACACGTTGGTTCTAAAGCAAGGTTCGAGTTGCTCGGCGGTACAATCGGTGCCGTCGTGGACGAAGAATCGTCTGGAGATTTCGTAATAAACCGTGAAAGCACGAACGGTGCAACCAACGTTGCAAGCGGCGTATACGTCGTCAATTCCGGTACTTTCGTACTTAAAAACGCAAAGGTCGTTGGTAACGTCAGCGGTAATGCAGGCGTTTATCTTGAAAACGGCGCAATATTCACCGTAGGCGGCGACGCCGTGGTCGAGAATAACGCTAATAGCGCAGGGCAGAATAAAGATATAGTTTTCAACAACTATACCAGCGTTATAAACGTCGATTCTAAGCTTACGAGCGGCGCACACTTAGGCGTCTACAGAACGGTAAATAACTACGATACGCGCAGCTTCGGCGGCAGCGTTATAACCAGCAGCTTCGGTCGTTATAATACCGACGCGGTTACGAATTACTTCTTCTCGTCCGACCCTACGCACGGCATAATCGAATACACCGGCGTCGGTTCAAGAGAAGCGGCTTTGTTCTGCTACGATAACGCAACCAACTGGAAGAATGCAACGAATGCAAGCTATAGCACCAGAACAGAAATGACCGTTAAGCTGTACAGCAACTGGACGGCTGACGAAGATAACGTCAACACGACTTTCGGTACGGACGGCGTTGCATACTATTACGGTGCGCTCAGGGTTTACCCTAACGTTCAAATCGTACTCGATTTAAACAACTATATGCTTGACCGCGGTCTTACCGCATTAAACGTTCAGTCAACGAATAATACGGGCTACGTTATCTACGTGGACGGCGGCGGTTCCTTGACTATAACCGATACCTCGCTCGGCGGCGCAGGCTTGATTACCGGCGGTTTCAACACCGGCGACAATATCGACGCTGCAAACTTTGCAAGCGGCGTTCACGTATGTTCCGGCGGTAAGCTTACAATGGACGGCGGTAATATCGAAGGTAACAAGGGCGTGGGCTTATACCTTGCCGGCAACAACTTATTCTCGCTCGGCGGCAAGTCAAGCGTAATAAACAATAAGTTCAGGGCAGGCGCGTCTGCTAACATCTTCTTAAACGACGTAACGCAGCTTATAAACGTTGTATCTGAGTTTGATGAAAACTCAAGGTTCGGCGTTATAAGGACCAAGGGTAGCACCAACTTCGGTTCGGGTACGTTAACTAAAAACTACAGCAGGTATAACAAGTCTGTAGAGCCTTCAACATACTTCGTGTCCGACAACGATAAGTACAACGTCATCGACGAAGGTTTCTTCGACGACGAGAGTATGGAAGCGGCGTTGATAGGTAAGGACAACTATACCAACTGGGCGTACGCCGTAAAGACCAGTCTTGCAAACGGCGGCAGAGCTCAGGTCTGCACGCTCTTCGAAGACTGGACGGCGGAACAGCACAAAGACTTTACAACAACGTTCGACAGCGCTAATTCAGGCGTAGCGGGCTTCTATCGCGGTGCGTTGTACGTACCTGCTGGCTGTCACGTCATTCTCGACTTAAACGGCTATACAATCGACCGTGCATTGACGGCAGCTCAAGCCGACGGTCAGGTTATCTGGATTAGGAGCGGTACTCTCGTCATAAGGGACAGCAGTGCCGAGCAGACGGGTAAGATAATCGGCGGTTACAGCAACGGTACAAGCAATTACGGCTACGGCAGCGGCGCTGCAGGCGGTATTGCCGTATACACCGGTACGCTTTCAATCGAAGGCGGTACTATAACCGGCAACAAGATGTCGCACAGCACCGCATATGCAGGCGGCGTATACCTAAGCGGCGGTTCTACGTTCAATATGACGGGCGGTAAGATAACCGAAAACTACGGTGCGTTTACGGGCGGCGTATGCGCATACGACAACGCAACGGTAAACTTCGGCGGTTCGCCTTATATAAGCGGCAATAACCTTATCAACGAATTCGGCGCAACGCTTGATACCGAGCGTAACCTTTACTTCACCAGCGATACCAACCTTATCGCAATAAGCAATTTTATAAACGATGATGCAAAGGTCGGCATATCCGTCAATCCTTACTCGATTTCTGCAAACGGCAGGTTCATAACCAGCGGTTGGCAGGATTTGAACAACGATAAAAAGGTAACCGACGTATTCTATTCGGATAGCGTAAAGCAGTACGCTCTCAGCGATTATAATCAGGACGACAGACACGACGGTATGTTATTCTGCCGCGACAATCAGGTCAACTGGCAAAAGACCGTTCAGGCGAGCATAAACGAAGGCAAGCAAAAGACCTTCGTATTGTACGAAAACTGGAAGGCGTCGCCGAGCGGTTCCGTAACATCTTTCGGTTCTGGTACGGGTTATTACGGCGGTGCGTTATGCGTTCCCAGTAACGCGTCAATAATCCTTGACCTTAACGGACATACCATCGACAGGGGGCTTTACGACCATGCGACCTATTACGATTACGGTTGGGTTATTTTCGTTCAGGGTGCGTTAAAGGTAATCGACAGTACTGCCAAGTATGATAAGAACGGCAATATCGTTCAGGGTATCATTAAGGGCGGTTACGTTTACGACGGCGGCGCTATCCATCAGGATTGGTATGGTTCGGTTGACGTAGAAGCAGGTTTCTTTACAGAAAATAAAGCTATCAGACACGGCGGTGCGATATTCGTTTACAGAAGTTACGTAAATAATTCCGTTGGCGTAACTATAGGCGGTACGGCATTGTTTGATAAGAACTATCGCGTATCGGGCAACGATATGTATAGGGACGATATCGGTTTCTATTACAGCGACCATATCTTAAAAATCGGTTCCGAAATGTCTACGGGCGCAATCGAAGACAGAAACAGCATTTACGTAAGAAGGGATAGAATAGGTACGTTTACTTCGGGTTGGGGTAAATACAATCCTACCGTCAAGCCTGAAATGCGTTTCAAGTCGGCGATTAGCACCTATAGAATAGGCTCTTCGGGCGCAGGTGCGCTTAAAGAAGCGACGATGCTCTCTAACAACAATAACGATAACTGGGTATTTGCCATCAACAACAGCAGAAGCGCAAGCGGCGCACCCGAGCTGTTTACGCTTATTAGCGACTGGACGGCGGACAACTACAACGTCGGTTCGTACAATACCCGTTTCGGTTCGGACGGTAACGCATACCGCAACGGTGCGTTGTTAGTACCTGCCGACGCAAACATAGTGCTTGATTTGAACGGTTTCACGCTTGATAGAAATCACGCGCTCAACTTAGACTCACAGTATTCGATTTACAATGCGGTTATTATAGTCGAAGGTACTTTGCAGATAATCGATTCGTCGGTTACAAACCAAGGTACGATAAAGGGCGGTAGCTACGGCGTATTCTTGAACAGCGCAAAGGCAAGCGTAACGATAGGTGGACTTCTTATTACCGAAGACACGGTACTTACGGGTAACGAAGTCAATATATACGGCAACGATAAGTACGGCGGCAACATAAGCGGTAACTCGTTATACGGCGTATACGTAAACGGCGGTACGTTTACTGCAACGGGCGGTAAGGTTACGGGCAACACCGCTTCCGACGTATTCGTTTCAAAGACGAATTCAACCATCAACGTCGGTGAAAACGCGTATATCTACACCGAAAACAGAAAGGTGGGTTCAGGCTTAAGGCTTGAAAGCTCCCTTGCAATGATTAACATTATATCTACTCTGTCCGAAGACGCTAAGATAGGCTATATGAGGCAGGGCGTAGGCAGACTTACGAACGGTTGGGGCTTATATAACGGCAACGATACCGACCCGTTTGAGACGGTATTCGTATCGGAAGAACCCGACAAGTATAAGTCGTATACCGATATGTTCGACGATTATAAGGAAATAACCGTATCGAGCTACGACAACGGCATCAACTGGCAGTTTGCGGTGGATAAGAGCTTGGCAACGGGCGAAGCGCAGCAGTTCATACTCTACGAGTGCTGGACGGCGGCGGAACACGAAACTTACACGACTGCTTTCGGTACGGGTACTGCATATCGTAACGGTGCGCTGTACGTGCCTGAAGGTGCAAACGTAGTACTCAACCTTAACGGACATAAGCTCAACAGAAATCTTACCAGCGCTATTCAGAACGGTATGGTAATATTCGTTGAAGGTACGCTTACGATAATAGACGACCAAAGCGTCTCCGACTATAACGCAGAATGTTGCGAATTAGTAGACGGCAAGCGTCCCGAAGGACAGATAACCGGCGGTAATAATTCCACGGGTTCGTCTGCTGCGGCTATTTACGTAGGGCAGACGGGTAGCTTAACGCTTGCTGCTGGTCAGATAGTCGGCAATAAGGCGACGAGCGAATCTTCCAGCTCCGGCGCGATATTCACCGCAGGTACGTTCGAAATGAGTGGCGGCGCAATAAGCGGCAACAGCGGCTACGGCGCAGGTGCGGTTTACGTATCCAACAGCGGTACGTTCAACTTCAGCAGCGGCGTTATAACCGAAAACAAAGCTGAATCGGGCGGCGGTGCCGTATACACGTCGGGCAAGATGAATATGACCGGCGGTTCAATCGACAGCAACCAAGGTCTTATAGGCGGCGTGTACGTTGCAAGCGGCGGTCAGCTCACTATGGAAGACAACGCTTATATTACGAATAATATCGGTTCAAGTGCCGGTGCGGTATTCGTAAACAACGGCAGTACAACCTTCTTCAAGATGAACGGCGGTTGCATAAACGACAACTCTGCGGTCAGCGCAGGTGCGGTTTATGCGGCAGGCGTCGTTGAAATAAGCGGCGGCGAAATAAAGGGCAATACCGCAAGCGGTACAACTCTTAACGACGGCGGCGGCGCAATCTACGTATCCGGCACGGGTAACGTGACGGTAACGGGCGGCGAAATAACGGGCAACACCGGTGAAAACGGTATCCGTGTTCACGCATCAGGTACGATAGGCGTCGGCGGCAGCGCACGAATCTACGAAAATATTGCAAGAAATAAGACCAACGTAGGCGGTGCAGACGTCGAAGCAAACGACTACTGCGATATTTACTTAACCGTCGGCACGAGAATGGTCAACGTCGTTTCCGAATTTAACGACGACGCAAAGGTGGGCGTATACCGCCTTGGCGCAGGTACGTTCACGAGCGGCTACGGTATGTACAACGCAGATATGCCTGCTAAGTACTTCGTATCCAACAGAAGTATCTACTCCGTATCTCTTTCCGTTGCGGACGACGCAACCGACTGTGAAGCGTCGGTAGGCGTTGCGGTCGACCCCGAACCCCACGCGTTCGACACGCCTTACGAATACAGCGGCGACTGGGAAAACATTATCGTCGACATAGATACTGATATGGTCAATATCGGTACGTTGGACGAAGGCGTAAGAGTATACGAAAACCCTATTACAGGCGCTATATCAATACAGGCGGTCAACGCAGGTACGTACGCCGTATCGTTCACGCTTAAGGATAACCATTGCTGGCTCGACGGCACGGTAACCGAAAAGATTATTATCGGTAAGATTGCACCCAAGACGGTAGTGCTTGAATGGGAACCTGAATTACACGACGGCGAAAGCTGCGTCTACGACGGAGTTACCACTCACGGTCCCGTTGTAAAGGTTGCAGATTCAAGCTTATGCACGAACGTCTTAACGGGTGAACTCGATACCTGTGAAGTTGCCGTTTCAGGCAGACAGATAACGGCAAGCCCCGCAGGCGGACACACCGCAACGGCGGTCGGCTTAAGTAACGTTAACTATAAGCTCGGCGTTGTCGGCAACGAATACAAATACGTAGTCGAAAAGGCAGAGCGTCCTCAGTTCCAGATTGTTTCCTACGAAGCATTCTATAAGACTCCTACCGAAATGGTAGTAGAAGGCAACCTTGAAAACGGTGCGGTAACGTTCTCGTTGGACGAAGCAAGTCAGGCGTATGCAACCGTAGACCCTGCAACGGGCGAGCTTACTATCAACAAATATTCAAAGACGGTCGATACGTACGCGACGTTGATTGCCGTTGCGGCAGAGACGGCTAACTATAAAGAATCTACTGCAACCAAGCAAATTCTCTGCGTTCCCGGCGAGCTTAAGACAGTCATATCCCCCGTTGAGATGGTTTATGGCGATACGGCAACGCTTGAGCTTGAAAATTATGACTCAAGCGAAATGGGTGCCGTCACGTGGTCGATATCCAACGGCGACGACGGCGGCAGGGCAAGTATGTCCGGCAACCAGATAACCGCACTCAATATCGGTACGATTAACGTCACGGCACAGGTTGCGGCGTCAAGCTTCTATAAGGCTTCGACCATAAAGGGTACGATTACCATTAAGCGCAGACCTATAACTATAGACTGGGGCGAATCGCTGTCCGTTGAATACACGGGCGAACCCCAGACTCTTGCAACTCCTTCTTACGAAGGCGTGCTTACCAACGATACGGCTATGTTCAGGCTCAACGTCTATAAGGCAGGCTACGCAGGTTGGGAAGAAGCGAAAGTTGCACCCACTTGGACGAATGCAGGTAAGTACGACGTAGGCGTATTGCCTTCCAACAGCAATTACGAATTAGCGAACGCAGAAGATTGCTTCCGCATATTCGAAATCAGGAAGGCTGTGCTCAACTTAAGGTTTACGTCCGATACGGCTTATTACGATACGCCTTTCTACCCCGAAGTTGAAGGTAACGTCGGCGGCGGCGTTCTTACGATAAGCCTTACGGGTTATTCCGAAGAGTTTAATGCAGAAGGCACGTACAAATACGACGCCGCTAATAAGCTCTATACTGCTTGGGCTCTCGGTACGTTGAAGTTCACCGCAAACGTAAAGGCGACGGACAACTACGAATCCGCGTCGCTCACAGGTTCGTATAAAATAATCAAAGCTGAAATGCCGTTAAAAGTAGAGCCGTTAACTCTCACTTACGGCGACAGCAAAGTGCAGCTTACGGCGCACTACTTCGAGCCCAGCGGCGAAAAGGTTGACGTAACCGATAAGGTCACGTTCGAGCTTATCGAAGGTGCAGACCTTGCAGACTTAGCCACCGAAAACGGCTTGTACCTTGTAAACGCTAACGGCGCAGGTACTATCAAGGTTAAGGCTTATACCACCGAAGCGATAGGCAACTACGTTCCTACCGAAATCGAAGTCGAAATTGAAATTAAGCCTAAAGAGATAGGCAACGTCGGCGGCGGAAACCCCGACGACCCTGACGACCCCAGCGGCGGAGGCGGAGGCGGTACAGAAATTGACCCCGGCGATAACCCGAGTGTTGCAATTCCGAGAGTTAAGTGGACGTATGCGGACAAGTATATCTATAACGGCGATATACAGCAGCCTGAAGCTACGCTTATGGGCGCAACCGATATCTGTTCGATAGTCGGTATAGAAACCTATACCTTGGACGGCGTTAAGGTCGACGCAATAGGCGTTGGAACGTACAAGGTCAGAGTATTGTTAGACAATCCTAATTTCATATTAGGAGAAAGCTCTTACGGCGAGTTTACAATCGAACCTTTACCCGTAGTACTCACTTGGGCGGATACGGAATTCGTATATAACGCTCAGGAACAGGCTCCTACGGCAACCGTATCTAACATAAAGGGCGACGACGTATGTAACGTAACCGTACTCGGCACCAAGAACGCAGGCGACAACCTTAATGCGGTAGCTACGGGCTTAGACAACCCCAACTATACCTTGGTTGACGGTGAAAATCTTACGACCGTATTCTTCATCGACCCTTACGAAATAGAAGTCGAATGGGGCGAGACCGAGCTCGTATATACGGGCTTAGCACAGGCGCCTACGGCAAAGGCGACGGGTTTGTTTGACGGCGATAGCTGTTCCGTAATTATTACGGGCGCTGAAATCAACGTGAACGACCCTGCCGACCCTTACCTTGCAACGGCAACGGGCTTAACGAACAGTAACTATACGCTCGGCGATAAAAAGCCTGCAACGCAGTATAATATCAACTCTGCAGACCTTATTATCGAATTCAAGCAGACGGAAGTCGTATACGGTTCGCCGTTCACGCTTGAAGTTACCGGCAACAAGAGCGGTGCAAAGGTTACCTTCACCTTGGGCGACGGCGCTGAAAAAGCAACGCTTGGTTCGGGCAACTGGTTCACGCCTGTAGACGTAGGACAAGTTACCGTTACTGCAAGCATTGCCGCAACGGGTAACTACAACGCGGCGGAAGTAACACAAGTTATCACCATTTCACCCCGTCCTATAGAAATTCTTTGGTCCGACCTTGAGTTTACTTACGACGGAGAAGAACATAACGCAACCGCGGCTGTAGATAACGCAGTAAACGGCGATTTGATTAACTTAACGCTGTCGGCAGCTCAAATCAACGCAGGCGAATATACTGCACAGGTTCTTGGGCTTGACAACAAAAAGTACACCTTAGAAGGCGGCAAAGACCTTTATGTAGGTTTCACCATCAAAAAGCGCTTAGTAACCGTTGAATGGGATAACCTTGAGTTCATCTATAACGGCAAAGAGCAGACTCCTACGGCAACTATCGGAAACCTTATAGGCGACGACGAATGTAGCGCTATAGTAAGGGGCGCGGTAGATGCGGCAAACAGGCATCTTGCCGAAATCGTAACGCTTTCCAACCCCAACTATACGGTTGAAGGCTCCGACGACGCAACGGTAAGGTTTAACATTAAGCCTAAGCTTGTAATGCTTGAGTGGAGTAATACGACGCTCACCTACGACGGTACCGAGCAGAAACCTACCGCTACGGTTACCAACCTGTGCGAAGGCGACGACTGCGACGTATTAGTATCCGGTGCTCAGACCAACGTCGGTACGTATACGGCAACTGCGACGGGCTTAAGCGATACCAACTACACGTTGATATTCGACGAAGACGAAGTGGCGGAAGCGGATAGACCTGAAATCGAAAAAGAATTCGAAATAGTAAAGGCGGATATAACGGTTGTACTTACGAATTCGGAAGTGGTATTCGGTTCGCAGATAACCTTATCGCTCTTATCGAATCCTGAAAACGGCGAAGTTACTTACGTTGCCGAAGACGGTACGGGTTCGGCTGAAATAACCGGCCAGACCTTAAAGGGTACTAAGGCGGGCACCGTAAGCGTAACGGTAACCGTTGCCGATACGGATAACTATAACGGCGGCACGGAGACGTTCGAGATTACCGTACGCAAGTTGGCTGTGGCGATAGAGTGGACTCAGGAATCCGAGTTTACCTATAACGGCGAAGTTCAAACGCCTACGCCTACTATTTCCAACGTGGTCGACGGTACGACGTGTAACATTACCGAAATCAAGGGCGAGTCGGATGCCGGCAACAGCAAGATTGCAAGCGTAGTTGCTATCGACAACGACAACTACACCCTTGAAGGCGGCACGAACATAATCAAGACTTACGTAATTAAGCCCCTTCCCGTATCTGGTATAGTCTGGGATGAAAAGAGAGACTATCCTTACAACGGCGAGCGTCAAGGTCCTAAGGCTACGGCAGAAGGAATACTTGAAGACGACGAGTGTGAAGTTTTAGTTTCAGGCTATAAGATTAACGCAGGCGAATATACTGCCGAAATAACGGGTCTTAGCAATTCCAACTACTCGTTGGACGGCATATCCAACCTTACGGCAGACTATAAGATTCTCGTCTCTAAACCCACGATAACGATTACGACGACCGAAATCATACTCGGCACACGCGAACAGATTAAGATTTCCGGTAACGTGGGCGGCGGCGACGTAACGTACGAACTTATAGAAGGTTCTGATTACGGCGAACTTTCGGGCGATACGCTCTACGGTAAGAGACTCGGCACCGTAACAATCAGGGTAAGCGTAGGCGCAACGGCTAATACCGACGCCGCAACCGTTGAAGGCGATATTCAGATTATTAAGGGTAAAGCGCCCTTGAGCCTTGTAAAGACGGTAGTAACTTACGGTTCAAATCTCACGCTCGTAGCAGACGACGACGGCGGCAATCTCCGCGACGGAGAAGGCAACTACTTATTCGGCGACGTAACCTATACCATATTACCTATGTACGACGGTAAGATTGCGACCATCGAAGAAGGCAATATCCTTAGGCCTTTGTCAGCCGGCGACTTAATGCTTAAAATGAGCGTTGAAGAGAACGAATACTTCGACGCAACCGAAGAGCTTATCTCAATAACCGTCAAGGCTCGTGTGGTAACCCTTCTCTGGACGGTAGGCGAATATACCTATAACGCTCAGGAACAGTCGCCCACGGCAGAAGTAACCAACCTTGTCGGCGACGACGAATGCTTAGTCAAGGTTTCTACGGGCAAGAACGCAGGCGATTACACTTCTCGCGCGTTAGAGCTTTCTAACAGGAACTATACGCTTGAAAAGGCAGGCAACACCGAAGTTGCGTTCACCATTAATCCTTGCTTAATCACCCTTGAATGGGGCGATACGGAGCTTGAGTATAACGGCGAAGAGCAGATACCCGACGTAACGCTTGTCGGACTGTATGAAAACGACGAGTGCGACGTCAATCTCGAAGTCGTAGAAGGCGAGCATTACAAGGTAGGCGACTACACGCTCAGGACGGACGGTTTGACTAACTCTAACTACTACTTAGAGAGCGATACCGAGCTTCCATTCTCGATAGTTCGCGCGGATATCAATCCTAAGATAGAACCTAAGACCGTAACGTATAGTACGAGTGAAGAGCTCAGCATATTAGGCAACTTCGACGACGCGCCTTACACGATGGAAGTGCTCAAGCACGAAAGCGTCGGCGCAGGTACGTTAGAACTTGTAGAAGGCAAGTACGTATTTACCGCAACCAGAACGGGTACGGTAAAGATTAAGCTTGAAATCGAAGAGACTGATAACTGCAACGCATATTCAGGCGTACTCGAAATCGAAGTAACCAAGGCTGAAAGAGAAGTCGACCTTATAACAATCGAAGGCGTATACGGCGAAGACCTTACGCTTGAAATCAGCGGCAACGAAGACGACGCCGGTACCGTTAAGTACTTAGTTACGGATGCGGAAATGGCGTCTATAGAAGGCAACGTACTCACGCCTAAGCATGCAGGTACGGTTACGGTTACGATAATCGTAAGCGAAACTTCTAACTATAAGGACGAAATTCGCACGGTTGCACAAATAAATATAAGCCCGAGAATCGTTGAAATCTCTTGGAAGGACACCGAATTTATCTACAACGGCAGCGAACAGGCGCCCGAAGCAGAAGTTTCTAATCTGTTAGAAGGCGACGAATGCGGCGTAACCGTCGTTGGCGGTAAGGTCAACGCAGGTACTTACAGCGACGCGAGAGTTTACGCTCTGGATAATCCCGACTATACTCTCGTCGGCAGCTTAACGTCCGGCACGATATTCACGATAGGTAAAAAGGATATCGTCCTTGACCTGTTGACCACAAGGGTAAATATAGGTATTCCTACCCAACTGCAAATCAAGGGTAACGACGGCGACGCACCTTTGAACTATTCGATTGAAAACACGTCGGGTCAGGCGACTATCGACGCAGACGGCTTGTTTACACCTGAAAAGATGGGTTCGGTAATGGTTACCGTATCCGCTGAAGAGAGTGAAAACTATCTTGCAGGTTCAGTTACTAAGCTCGTTATAATCGACAGAAGCTCACTTACCCTTACGATGGAAAACACCACCGTTAAGTACGGCGAGACCCTGCTTCTTGAAGTTGAAGGCAACGTTGAAAACAGCCCTATACTGTATTCAGTTATCGACTCTACAGGTTCTGCAATCGTCATCGGCGGCGATACGCTTAAACCCTTAAGGGCAGGTACCGTTATAGTCAGGGTAAACATTGCCGAAACGACTAACTTTGCGGCAACCGAAGTTGAATTTGAAATAACCATAACGCCTATAAAGGTCGAACTCGTTTGGGGTAACTTTGAATTTACATACGACGGTATCAACAGGTTTGCACCTACGGCTAAAGTCTCCAGCGGACTTATTAACGGCGAAACGTGCAACGTACTCGTACTCGGCAGTCAGCTTGACGCAGGCGAATACGATACGGCTTATGCGGCTTCGCTCGATAATCCTAACTACACGTTAGAAGGTGCAAACGTAAGAGCGCCTAAGTTCGTCATCAAAAAGGCTGACCCCGTAATCATATTCAAGACTACGGCGGTAACGATAAACGTTCCCACCAAGCTTGAAATCGAAGGCAATATGGAATTCGGTTCAATCGAATTTACTATGGGTACCGTCGGTCCCGAAGTAACGCCTATAGGCGAAGCGACGATAAGCGGCGGCGTATTAACGGGTACAAAGCTCGGTTACGTACATATTATCGCAACCGTAATGCCCACCGAAAACTATAACGGCGGCAGCGTCGAGTGCGATATTCTGGTTGAAAAACCTGAAGCGCCCGTCGACTTAGAGATTACCGAAGTAACCTACGGCGACACGTTAGAACTCAACGTAATTATCGACACCGACGAAATAGGCGGATACTTGTTGTCGGTTGAAAGAATAGACGGCAACACGGGCAACGCTTCGTTAAGCGACAATACCTTAACGGGTCTTGCTGCGGGTGAAGTTTACGTAGTGATTTCAACTACGGAAACCGAATCCTACAAGGCTACGAATAAAAAGATATTAGTAACGGTTAAGCCTATCGTTGTAATCGTTGAGTGGACAGACACCGAATTTGACTACGACGGTACGGAAAAGACGCCTACGGCGACGATAACCAACTTAATCGGCTCCGACGTTTGCTCGCCCGTCGTTTCAGGTCAGATTAACGCAGGCGAAGGGCTTGTGGCAACGCTCACCGATACGGGCAACCCCAACTACACGGTAGAAGGTTCGGATACGGCGGCAACGACGTTCACGATAAGACCGAGAGTGGTTACTCTTGAATGGGATTTGACCACGACGTTGACCTATAACGGTTACGAGCAGGCGCCTAAAGCAACAGTCTCGAATCTCGTTGACGGCGACAAGGTAGAAGTGACCGTAAGCGGCGGAACAGACGCAGGCACGAATACGGCGACGGCAACGGCTTTGGATAACGCCAACTACACGTTGGAAGGCGCAGAAATCACCACCGACTACGTAATTGAACAGTACGAAGTATACATTGCTTGGGGTGAATTAACTCTCGTCTACAACGGCAGCAAGCAGGCGCCCGAAGCAACGGCGATAGGCACGCTCAACGGCGATATCGTAAAGGCGAACGTAACGGGTAACGGTAAGGACGCAAGGACTGCTTCTTACACCGCGCAAGTAAATTCGCTTAACAATGCCAACTATAAAGCGAAAGCGCCCGACGAGAACGCGCCTACAGACGCAGAAGCAGGTCCCGTAGCCGGCAACTTAAAGACCGATTACTACATCACGGCGGCAAAGATAACCTTCTTGTCGGCGCAGTACGAAGTAACCTACAACGGCGAAGCACAGAACCCTGTAATTGAAATTGATTACCTTAACGCAACGGATAAACTTACTTGGGCATTCGAAGGCGGCAATAAGACGAACGTCGGCGAGTACGAAGTTAAGCTTAAGATTACGGGCGGCGACGGCGAATCAATGAACAACTACTATCTTGCCGAAGAAGACGCAACCAAGACGTTCAAAATCGTTCCTAAGACGGTAAAAATCAAGGTTACGACGATTGACAAGACGGCTGAATACACGGGTTCGGCGGTAAGCATTTCCGACTGGTACACTCTCAACTGTGACGAGTTTGTCGGCGCAGAAAAAGACATGACCGTATTAGAAGTGTTTGCAATGAACACCTTAAAGCTCACGCCGCAGTACGAAGTGGACGGCGAATTAACTCAATCTGTCGGCTTGCGCGGCAAGTACAAGATTGTGCCTATACTTCCCGGCGAAGGCAGTTTGAAGGGCAGTGCGAACTACGTTGCGGAATTAGTTGTCGACGAAGACAACTACGGTATGTTAACCATATCGGGCGGCGACGCGCTCAAGCTCGCAGCAGATTCAACGTTTGATTTCATCTATGAAGAAGTCAAGGACGGTAAGTATCCTGAAATTCGCCGTAAGACCTATACCGAAAAGGGTTGGGTACATGGTAAGGACGATACCGACTTCGATAGAGTCGTACTCGGTAATATAGGACAGTTTACATCCGTAGGTACGTTATTGAATAACATTGATGCGGACCAACTCGATTATATCCGTGTTTACAGTAATAAGGGCGTACTAATCTATAATTGCGGTAAACCTGCGGAAGGTATATCGGAAGAAGAATTGTACGATACCGGACTTTACTCGGTAGGTACAGGTTGGCGTGTTCTCTACGGTCAAGAAGAAGATATGGCAGACGTAGTATATATCTCAGTCCTTGGCGACCTTAACGGCGACGGTGCGGTAACAGCAGCCGACATAACGGCTATAGGTAACTATATTAGAGAAGTCGATATGTTTGAAGACGTAGAAAGAAGACTTGCAGCTATGCTTAAAAACAGCGGTCGAATTAACGCCGCAGACATATCGTCGTTAGGTTTAATTATCAGGGGCGTAAGGGATACAGAAAGCTTCTTCTAATCTATTAAAAAACATATATCCGATAGGTGCATATTGTTAAGAGCAATCTTGACAATATGTGCCGTCGGGTGTATAATTATGTTAAAATATGGCAGGTATTGTAAAAATATCTCAATAAAAGGCAAAAATGCTTGCAAAATTGAAGGCGAGCTCGCCTTCGTTCCGTGTTTTTGACACGGAACAGACAAATCTTTAATAAGAAAGAAACAATAAGTTCACTTTAACGGAGGTGCTTATGAAAAAAGTTTTTAATAAAACCTTTGCGGCTATAATGCTTGCAATAGCAATGGTGCTTGCGCTGTTCGGCGGACTGTTTTTCGCCGGTCACGGCGAAGTTGCCAGCGCTGAAGGCAAGGACGTAACCGTAAAAATCGAAGCTAATACTAAGACCTTTTCTAAAGGTACAACGTTTAACGTTACGGTAACTGTAAACTCAACGATAGCTAATGCAATTTTCGATACGGTTACGTTAAACTTAGGCCCCGTAAACTCATCAAAAGACGGGTTCTTAGAAGATAAATGTAATATGTTGACGTTTGTTCCTAATAACTCGAGAGTGGTTTTTAAAAAGAGTTCTAACATTTCGTCATCGGCTAGCTTTGCAGATAACAGTAAAGCGTATACGACGGGGTACGCCACAAACGGCTTTGCTATGATATCAATAGCAAACACCAGCGGTACTGCATTAGCTTGTACGGAAGATATTACCTTTACGTTTGGTTTAACGATAGGTTCTGACGTTGCCGATGGTACCGAATTTGAAATAAGCGTATTGCAGACGGGAAACGTAAACTCGTACTCTTATATGCCTAACGGTGCTTCGGAAAGTACGATTATTAACACGAGCGATAGTGCTAAATTCGAGGTTCAACCCCTTAAATTTACCGTTAGAGAGCCTAAAAGCGATAACAACTTAAGCTCTATAAAAGTTGGTCAAGGTGAGACAGAGGCGGAATTAGAAACTTTAGACACCAGCTCGACCAGCCTTGCAATAACCGTTAAAGACCCTTTAAAGCCCATATCCATTTTACCTACGGCTTCGGACGCGGAAGGTGCAACAATTAAAGTAAAAAAGACGACCGATTCCACTGATACGGGTAAGGAAGTAAAGTCAGGCGAGAAAAATGATTTCGAAATTCCTGCCGACGGTAAGCTTACCATAGTCGTTATAGCTGAAGACGGAACGGAAAAGGAATATAATTTGACGGTTACTGTGGTAGGCGCAACGCTTACCGCACTTACCGCAAAGTCGGATACTAAAGTTACGGGCGTAACCGAAGGCGTAAAGGAAACGTTCGATTCCAAAACGCTTGCATACACCGTAATAGTACCCAGCGATGCAACTAAGGTCGCAATAACCGCAACCGTCTCAACGGGCAACAGCGCAAGTACAACTATGGCGCTCTCCAAGACGGGTAGTTGTACAATTCCTTCCACCGCAACCAGCGGAACGGCGTTCGACGTAACGGGCGTAGCAGACGGCGACACCTTAACGATTAAGGCGCAGGCGGATAACGGTGCGGGTACTAAGTCCGAAACTGCTTACGTTGTAACCTTCGACGTCAAGGACGTAGACGTGGCGATTACTCTTACCGTAGTCGGCAAAACGACGAATAAGACCTTCGCAAACGACGCAACTAAGGCAACCGATAAGGGCGTTGATTATTTCTATCTCGTTACAGGTGAAACTAACGCGGCGTCCGACGTAACTATTACGTTCCCTACTACAGCAACTAAAGTTACTTTGGATAGCGTTGCGTATACGGCTTCTAAAACTCTTGCCGCAGGCGAACATACCGTATTCGTTACGGCAGAAGCAGGAAATACCAAGGAATACAAATTTATATTAAAGGCATACACGGCTCTCCAGTTAAAATCCGGCGTTGTTGCAGACTTTATGTATGAAGAAGTTACTACGGCAAACGCTTATCGCAGAACATATAAAGAAAAGGGCTTAACTCACGGCAAGGACGACCTTGATTTCACAAGATTTGTAATCGGTCAGATTGCTACCGCTACGCCCGTAAACGTTTTCATTACCAACTTTGAAACGAGCGTTGCAAACAGCATAAAGCTTTATAAAGCGGACGGAACGCTTATATACAATTTGGGTAGCCCTGCCGACGGCTTCACTTCAGCCGACTTGAACAATGACGATATGGGTATAGGAACGGGTTGGAAACTTGAATACATAGTAGACGGCGACGTTGAAGAAACAGTTTATCTTTCCGTACTCGGTGATTTGGACGGCAACGGCTATTCAAATGCGTTGGATATAACTTTCCTTGGTAATATTATCAAGGGCGTAGACGCAAACATGCAGAAATTCAACAACAACGTTGAAACCAGACTTGCCGCATATATTTCTAACACGGCGAGCTATTATGCCGGACAACCCAGAATTACGGCGGTTGAAATCCCTTACGTAAGCCGTCATATCAGGTTGGAAACTCTGTTGACGACAAGATTCTATACCGGTTCATAAATTTAGGATATTAATAGATTACTATATCAGCCAACTTGCTTTGCCCGTCGGCGTTCGCCGACGGGGCAAAGCAAATGTGTTTAATTGAACGAATAAGAGAGGATATGTCCGCTTATGAATAAATCGAAAAAAGTAATAGCGGTGGTGGTAACCGTCGTTATGGCGTTATTGCTTACCGCTATGGTTCTGTTACTTTGCATATTACCTAATAAAAATAATAATACTGCCGGCTCAGACGACGGTACTACTCAAACTCCGGGAGATGGTACGGGAAATAACGGCGGCTCTTCGGATAATAACGAAGGAAACTCCGGTTCGGATAACTCTGGTTCAACGGGTAATCCGTCCGATTCACAAAACCCTGCCGAAGAGTTTACGTATATTACGCCTTCTGCAATAACGCTCACGTCGGATAAAACCGAGCTTACGGCAGGCGATACGTTCACTATTTCAGTAGAGATATTTACCGATAGAACTGATTTGTACTGGCAGGCTATCGACGTCGTTATAGGTCCTATGACCGACGAAACGACGGTATCAACCGAAATTTCTAACAAATTTGAGTTGGTTGATTATACGATAAACGATAAATTTTCGAGCAGAAGCGCTTGGGATAATAACACCAATGATAAGTTTAATAGCACCGTAGATATAAACGGT
>CAMAHZ010000002.1 GCA_945834965.1 uncultured Clostridia bacterium
ATCGACAAGGAATAAACTGAAAGGACGGTTGTTCTGAATAAGCCATTCGATATAACCAAAAATAGACTCCCTGTTTAATACGTCCGTAAGAGAGTCGAAACAATGGTTTAAATCCTTACCCTTAAAATATTCAATTTTTTCGGTTAATAATTGATTATCCATTTAGCCCGTCTGCCTGAAAATTACCGCTTAGTAAACCGCTGCTACAATCTACTCTAAAGTATTATAACATACGATAATTATTATGTCAATATTTTTCAGAAAATGTCACAAAAATCAATTAGTTTTTTTAGACAGTAGAAAAATAAAAGCTTCCGCATCGCCGCGGAAGCTTTTATTAGTCTTAAACTTTTGATTAAGTGGCACATATGCCTTAATTAAGATTATTTCTTCTTGCTCTTTTTAGCGTTTTGCTTTTCAACTTCTTCGGCGTAAACCGCGTCGATGTCGCCCTTATCTTTGGGCTTTACAACCAAAAGCACCACGAGTGCAACGAGGAATAAACCTGCAACCGAGAACAAGATTACGGATACGAGATTGTTTTCAACCCAGTCGCTTTCGCCCTTTAAGGAAGTCGTCTCTACAGACGCGGCAACAGCCGTATACTTGTACGTCGTCTGCTTGGAGTTGTTGTCTTCAAGCTTAAGCCTTACTACGTAGAAGTCTTCTACCGAACGGGGAGTGAACGAAACGGAAGTTGCGTTCCAGTTCAATTCCTTATACATTTCGTAGTTTTCGTCAGTCTCTAAAAGGCTGTTTGCAGGCTTAACCGTCGTGAAGAATTTACGGGTTTCAGCCGAGTTGAATAATTCTTCTACCTTGCCCTTAAACGTTTCGTAGTCAAGCGTTTGACCAAGCTGTTGGTTGAGCGCGTTCCTATCTACGACGTATAAATCGTACTTGGTTGAATAGGTGCCGCTTACGCCCTTGATTGAAAAGCTTACGCCGCTGTACGCCGTGTTGACGTATGCAACCGAAAGCGTTTCGGGCGGGGTCGCCGTTGCTTCCTTATAGGATACGTGGAATTCAAAGAAGGGAAGAAGCTGGGCAAAGTCTTCGTCCCAGACGTCGTCCTTTGAGATGGTTTCCCATACGATTTCGCCGTCCACCTTGGTGGGATAGCGCATATCGTTGCCAAAGCTGTCGGTAATAAATATTGTAAACCTGTAGTTTACGTCCGCTTCCGTAAGGGGAATCGAAAGGGCGTTAGCCGCCAACGACGTAGCCGAGCTGTTCGTCTTAGCCTGATAGTAAATAGAGTATTTATAGTCGCGGTCGGTAAAATATTCGTCGTTATCCGCCAAGTCGAAGTCGAATGATTCGCCAAGCGCGTTGGTCAGGTTTTCAAACGAAGGAAGATAGAATCTGCTGTCGGTGCCGGCAAAGAGCTTGCCTACAACGTTGCCGTCTTCGTCCTTTAACGCCGCAATAGCTTCGTCAATCTTTTTCTGGTATGCAGTCTGGAACTTTTTAACGCTATCTTTGTAAGCTTCGAGAACGGGGTCGCCCGAACCCGTCGCCAACAAATCGCTCTTCTGTGCGTAGGTTAAGCCGGATTTGTGTTCGTTGTCAATGAGCTTTAAGAACTTAGACGACTCTCCGCTGCCCTTAAGGTCTTTAATATCTACAAGGGCGTCGTCCTTTGCGTACCAGTCCACGAAAACGATATCGCTCTGCGCGGTGCTGCCCGACCTGTCGGCTATCTTGTAGTAGAGCTTGACTAAGCCGTATACGTTATCGTTTATCATAGTATTAGGGATAAAGGTGTTTTCGTCCCTGACGATTCTTATTGAAGAACCCGAAGAGATTTCAACGAAAGGATTATCGTCTTTCTCTTCAGACTCGTACTCGGTCTTATCGTAATCTAAATCGGTTGCGGCGTACTGTTCGCCGGTAAGGATATAGTAGTAAGCGGTTGCACGCGTCGAAGTGCCGATTACGTCGATAACTTTATAATCGAAATTGATTGAGTCGCCGTCGATAAGGTAGGAAGGCGTCTTGGTAAAGCAGATGACGGGCGCGGTGTTATCCACCACCTTCGTTTCGTAGACGGTGTTGCCGTTTTCATCTTCTTTGGTACTCTTAAGCTCGAAAGACTGACCGTTGATATCGTACAAAACCATATTTGCGGTTTTATCCTGCTGACCTTCCGCAAAGGTTGCGCTGAAGGTTAAAGGCGTAACTGCCTTATCGCCGGAAGATACGTAGGTTGCAAACGGCTCGTACACGTTCTTGAAAGAAGCAACCGAAGTGGACACGCCGTTTATATACAGGGGATATTCGCCGTCGTTAAATTCGCCGAAGGAAATTTTAACGTGTTCGCCCACCGTAAAGTTGGCAACGGGGGATAAAACGGTGTCGTCGTCAAGCTCCTGCACGACGGACATTTCAAGCGTGTTGGCAACTGAAGAAGGCGTGAACACGATAAAGTTTTCGGTTACGCTCTCTTTAGTGAGCAAGTGCTGTTGGGACTGGAATTTGATTACGTATCTTTCAAAGTCCGTATTAGCAAAGCCTATTTCCATTGAAAAGGTAACCGAGTCGGTTGCGCTCGTACGCCAGCTGTAGGCAAGATTCTGGCGGTATTCAACCGTTTCGTCTTCGCCGATTTTGAACATCGTATAAGCGTGGGCTGTTTCGCCTTGAGTTTCCACGGGGGAATAGGTTATTTCCGCACCCCTGATGCCCGTGTAGAACACCTTAGAGCCGTCCAACTCCTGCGTGTAATCGGCGGCGTACGCCGTCTGCGTCGTGCCAAGCGCTATTGCCGCACCGCTTACAGCCACAGCCGAAGCAAGGATAAGCGAAAGTGCGAGTGTCTTTTTGGTTTTAATTTTTAACATATCAATCGTCCTGTTCGTGCGGATTATTTTGAAAAAATCAACCGTCCGCAACGTTACAATTTTACAATATTTATGCAAAGCTTGTCAATAAGTTTTGCGCTTTAAAAGCTTTTATTTGACCGTATAAAGCCTGAAAAACGGTTTTATGCGTTTCTTTTAAATTTTATCGCAGTCAATATTAAACTTTTTCCAGATACCTTCGTCCTTAGGCGGTTCTGCAATAAAGCGAAGTCTTTCGCCCGTAGTGGGGTGATTTAACCTTAACGAGTACGCCCAGAGCGCAAGCTTGCCTTTAACCGCCTTTTCGCCGCCGTAGCGCATATCGCCGTAGACGGGGCAGTTGATAGACGCCATCTGCACCCTTATCTGGTGCGTTCTGCCCGTGTGCAGGTTGACTTCCGCAAGGGCAAGCCCTGCAACTTCTTCCTTGATTTCGTAGTCTAAAGACGCAAACTTTGCGTTCTCTTCGGTCTGTGTGCAGACGAAAACCATATTGTTTACGGAATTTTTCTTAAGGTAGTTTTCAAGCGTAGCCTGCTTGCGTGAAGGTACGCCGCAGAGAACGGTAAGATATCTCTTTTCAAAACCGCCGTTTTTCATCTGCTCGGAAAGCCTTGACGCCGCCTTGGAAGTCTTTGCAAACACCATTACGCCGCCCGTAGGTCTATCCAACCTGTGCACAAGCCCTAAAAATACGTTGCCGGGCTTGTTATAGGTCGTTTTGATATAGCGCTTAACGCAGTCAAAAAGGTTGTCGTCGCCGCTTTCGTCGGGACAACAAGGCACGTTTTGGGGCTTTAATACGACTATTATCTGGTTGTCTTCGTGTAAAATTAAAAGTTCTTTTTCGTCCATATCGTTTAAAATCCAATGCCGGAGCATTGATTAAATCCACTCCTTGAGTGATTCAATCCACGCCAAAGCGTGATACAATCCACCGCAAAAGCGGTGATTAAATCCAACGGCAAGCCGTTGATAATGGTGGAATTATTTAGAAAAGGTTTTGGTTCGTTTATTTTCAAAGCGCCCGTCACTTAAAAGTGGCTAACCCGCTACAGCCACAGGGGAGAATTACCCCCCTCTCTTCCGTAGGAAGTCCCACTTCGTACGCATCTACCACGGCGGTAGAAGGCAGGGTCAGGGATAAAACGTTCTTTATGACGGTGGGCTGTAAACCCGTGGTGTAGCTGTTTATAAGCACGAACAAGGGGTTATCCGAAAGCAGAGCCGAACAGGATTTTACAAAGTCGAAAACGTCGTTTTCAATCTTCCACGTTTCGCCGCCGGGACCCCTTCCGTAGCTGGGCGGGTCCATAATGATTGCGTCGTACTTATTTCCCCTGCGGATTTCCCTTGCGACGAACTTGCCGCAATCGTCCACGATATAGCGGATACCGCTGTTTACGCCTGAAAGACGGGCGTTTTCGCCTGCCCTTTCAACCATACCCTTAGCCGCGTCCACGTGGGTTACTTCCGCACCCGATTTCGCACAGGCGACGGACGCGCCGCCCGTATAGGCAAACAGGTTTAAAACCTTTATTTTTGCGTCGGGATTTTCCGCCTTTCGCCCTTCGATTAGCGAACGCATTTTATCCCAGTTTACCGCCTGCTCGGGGAACAGCCCCGTATGTTTAAAGCCCATGGGCTTGATTGAAAAGGTCAAGTCCCTATACCCTATCGTCCATTGCGCAGGGAACGGCTTTTTAATCTGCCAGCCGCCTCCGCCCTTTTCGCTGCGGCGATAGACGGCGTTTAAATCTTTATAGGAATACAAATCTAACGAACTGCGCCAAATAACCTGCGGGTCGGGGCGGAGCAGGGTTACGTTACCCCACTTTTCAAGCTTCATACCGTCGCCCGTGGCTATTATGCGAAAGTCTTTCCAGCAGTCAGCAATCTTCATAATGTTTATTATAATATGTCGTTGCAAAAATGTAAAGCAAAAATTATCCTTAGACGAAAAAGAGCGGACGGCGTAATTGCCGTCCGCAAAAAGTTTTTGCACAAGATTTTCAGCCAAGGCTGATAGGTATTACGTAAGCGTCATCAAATAATCGAACAATACGCTGTAATAGGTGCCAAGGTATTCCTGTGCAACCGTATCCGCCTGCAAAAGCGCAATGCGCTCGTTGGGGTCTTCTATCGTAAGATAGTAGTCCCTGACGGAGATGTATCTTTCGAGATACGAAAGCTCGTAGTCGACGATATAACCGGTATTATCCACACCGCTATCGCCCGTTTCGCCGCCCGAAGTAGGCTCTCGCAAGGACATATTGAACTGCAGCTGCTCTACTAAAATATCCAGCTCGGTCTGGAAATCCCTTTGAATTTCCGCCGCCATCTGGCTGTAAATCGAAGAATTTTCCATATTGTTGGAATTGAGCATAATCTTTAACTCAAACAGCTGTTTATCACGCTTTCGCACCATCTCGTCTTTCTTCTGCTGAGCCGTTCTCAAAAGCTTTTTCTGAACGGTAGTCAAAAGCTCGACTTCGTCTTCGGTAATATCGACTATATCGAAAATCATTTTCTCACCTCCAGCTCGGCAGTAACGCTTTTGACTGCGGCGTGACCGCGGATTTCAATTTTTAAATTTTCACCCGAAGCGTTGACTAAGAATTTGCCCTTACCCTTAAATTTTCGGCTTACGTCACCGCAAACCACGGTTATTTCAGGCGAGCCGCACGCATCCGCCCAAAGGGTTTTTAGCACCTTTTTGCCGCAATTCCCTATGGGCTGAGAGCGCCAGATTCTGCCGTCTTCCCCGTTTTCGGTAGAGAGATTATAGAAACCGTAGTCCTTTACGCAGTAGAGTTTGCCGTCCGAAATAAAGGGGAAAGAGCAATCCGCACCGAAAAATACCGCCTTTTTACTCTCGGGCTCGTAGCGCATTATGCACCTTACTCCGCCGTAGACGCAGTCGGCGTAGACGTAGCCGTCGCCGTAGACGTACGCCCTGCCTAAGCTTGAAAGGATAGCGCCCGTTGCATATTCAGTAGTTATTGAATCGCCGTCGAAGCTATACAGTCCGCCGCCCGAAGTAAAGTAGTACTTGCGCCCAAGTACGCCGCCGACGTTTATTCTACCACCCGTCTTGATTACGTTCTGCGAAGGGGCGATGCGGAAATTGCGTGAATCCGCCATTGCGTGCATTACGCTGAACCCCGTCTCCCTTACAACGAGAATATCGTCGCCGAAGTTTTTAAGCTCCAGCACCTGACCCAAGTCGCCGTCCAAAAGGGCGTAGCCGCTGCCCTGAACGCCGTCCTGCCAGTCGGTAACTCTCAGCCCCGACCACACGACTTTACAGCCGTTGTTGCCGTCGACGGCAAACAGTCTGCCGCAATGCACTACGCCGCCATACGCAGGAGTAGGCAAATTATAGGTTTGCATATTCTCCGTCTCGCCGTTGTAAACGCACATCTTGTCGCCGCAGACGTAGACGATTAGCTTATCGCCGTTTTCGTTACGCGCTTCCGCCGAGAAGGGTTTACCTGAGTCAAGGTGGGCAAAGTTGTACGGCGTTTGTCCGTCTTTGAACACGACGGCAAAACCGTTAGTGTACTCGAGCAGGGTCAACCCGAAAAGAGCGTGCCGCTCTACCGCGTACAATTTATCCGCCGTTACGCCGTTTACCGTTTGAGCTCCGGGCGCAGGGCAGCTCTTAAGTCCAAAATCGCCCTGCTCGTAGCCGAAACACAGTTGACTTTCGCCCTTTGCCCCGTCGAGAACGGCTATGCGTGATACACTCTTTGAAAGCGAGACGGGCGTGCGTATCTTGCGCCTTATCATATCCATCTCCTAGGGGGGATACGGGGCTTGATTGTGCAACGGGCTATGAGAGCTTCTATCTCGTCGCGATATCTCTCTTCCCAAAGACGGGACTCTTCCGCACAGCCGCAAACCAAGTAGTGTTCCGCCGCCATACCGTACTGAACGAGCCGTTCGCTTACGGCAAATTCAGGGTAGAAAAACGCGTCGTTTTCCTTTAAAGGGTCGGGCGCGTATTCGTAAAAGACGGTGGCTTCTTCCGCGTCGACGTACAGATAACCTGCTGATATGTGCCACTCAACCGCCTTGTTGTCGACGAGTACCTTGTTTATTCTCACAACCCTTCTACTAAAAGCCGAAAGCTGTTTCTTGCCGTAGGAAAAAATTATATTATCCTGCGCAGAAAGGGGAAAATATCCACGAGAAAGCTCGTCGAGAACGGAATTGAAATAGGTGAGAAAGGCGTTTTTAATGCGGACGACTTCGGCTGAGAGTTCGGCTGAACCGATTATTTCATCGGCGGCGTCGTCCCTGCCGACGAGCCGCAGGGCTTGACAAATTATCTCTTTAACCGTCATAGTCCACCCCCTTATTCTGCAGGCTGAGTAAGCTTAATCAAGCCCTGACCCCAAGGACTTTTGCAGATGATATCGGCATACTTTACGAGCGTTGCGGTGTACGCCGCCTTGTTTGCAACCTGCTTTAATACCCTGCCGTCTTCATCTTCAAGCCACGTCCAGTCGCAGAGCTGGCATAAGACGAAGTCGTTGGTGTTCAACACGTAAATTCTGTCGTCGGGGCAGAATTTATCCGAAACTACGGGCACGTCGTTTACGTAAAGGCTCGTGCAGCCTGCCGCAATATCGGTGGTATTGACGATATGTCTGGAAGTGTCGAAGAGCTTGTAAATCGCTCTCTTCGTCTTGTGCGAGCAAAGAATGATGTTGGGCTTATGACCGCTGTCTTCTTCCAAATCGTCGACCATATTAATAATGTCGTCTGCGCAAAGCTCGTTTTCTACCACGCTCTTGACCATGGGTTTGAAGAAAGGCTCGGAATCCTTTCTGAAGCCGTAAAGCCACTCACTGTCGAAGATGCTCGCCAACCCAGTAAGCTCTTTGCCGTCCGCGTTGTGAACCTTTATTATATCGCCTTCCTTAATTGTAAGGGCGTCTATGCTCTTGGAAAGGGTTATCGTCTTTGCCACCTTATCCACCTTGTTGACCGTGACGTTCATCGTACCAGAAGAAGCCGTAGAGACGTCTACGCTCATACCCACGAAAAAGCTCTTAACCGCATCCAACTCTAATACGGTGGACGAAACCTTTGACTTGATGTGCGCCAAAAAACCGCTGCCGTCGCCGTAAAGCATGCGGGCAAAGTTAGACTTCGCGTCGGAAATAAGCCCTTCCATCTCGGCGTTTAAAATGCTAAGGTACGCGCCTGAAGAATCTGCCGAAGCCCTGATAGCCTTATCGCTTATTTCTATAGTGCCGTAGAGATTTTTAAGCGTTTGAACCAAATAGAAATACCTGTTGGCGCTGGGCGAAGGCAAATCTTCGGTTTCGGTACAAGCACGCACGGCGCCCATACCGCTTTTTACAATCGACATTTTAATGTTTCTACCGAAAACGTTTTCGTTCGTCTTGGTTATAGCATTGTAAAAGGGAGACACGTCGTTGTTGAGCTGCAATCTAATCGCGTCGAGATAATATTCCTTTAATACTGATTCCGTTGATAAAAATGATACCACTTTTTAATTCTCCTTATTATCAAAATAACGTTTGGCAAGGGACGAAGCTTCGCTTATAGTTCTGGGCGTTACCCTTGCCGCCTTAACCGCACCGCCTACCGTGATAAACGGTACGGGCTTGTTGGAATATACGCCGCTTAAATATTCTTCTATTACGGCGTTTTTTTCCTGCTGAGACAGCGCGCGAACGCCGCCTGAACCTTCGGTTTCCGCCTGCGAGAGAGCTTGTGCGCTTGCCGCCTGTGCGGGCGCAACCTGCTCCTTATTCGCTTCCAGCTCTTTAAGACGCTGACTGCGTCGGGTAAATTCAGCCTCAAGAGCCGTATAGGCGTCTATAAGGGCCTGAACGTCCTTAAATTTTTTGGGCCCTGCCGCAATCTCGTTAATCGTCTCTTCCTTAGTCTCCGCCTCCGCGGCGTTTGCCGTAGCCTGTAAATTTTCCGTTCGGTTATCCTTCATTTTTTACCTCCGATAATTTGTTTTTATGTTCATTAAGGTGAGCGCAGATACGCTCTTCCACGTCTTTTGAAAGCTTTTCCGTAAGCAAGTACGCCGTGTGTTCCCTGATATGCACCTGATTGTCGTCGTAGGGTTTTACTTCGACCTGCTTGCCGTCTTTCATATCTTCGTTTTCCTGAACGCAACGGTTTACGTTCAAGCTTTCCATATCCTTTTCGGTTACGTAGCCGCCGTAGCCCAACGTCTCCAAAAGCTTTGCCTTGAAGGTGGGGCTTAGCTTGCCGTTTGAATCGGTAAACAATCCCCTGTCAAGCATTTCGTAAAGGGCGGCTCTTCGGCGTGCCGGGGTTAAATTTGCGTCGCTGTCCGCTTCAATTACCACGTCGTCGCCGGCAATGTCGCTGCCGATAAAAGTACGCACAGCCGTCTCGCCGTTTTTACCCATAAATTTCAAAAGGCGCACTTCGGTCGCAAACTGCTTGTAGAGCCTTAATAAATACTTGCCTACGCGGCGCAACGCGCTTTTGACCTGCTCGTAGCACACGTTCATTCTCGCTTCGTCCTGCTCGATAATGAGCTGTAAGCCCGTTGCGGAAGTAACCGACGTAAACGAGCTTACCTTTTGGGTTAAGTCGGTCGTGCCGGATATTCTGTTGAACTCGTCTACAAGCCTTTCTTCTTCCTGAGTAAATTCCGAAGGGACGGTGCCCATCGTCATCATTTCGGGCGGATTGCCGCCCTGCCTGTACACCAACACCTTGCCGGGGACAAGCCCGTCTTCTATAAGCTCGTCCGTGTCGATAGAGCCTTCTTCTACGGCGAGCATACCCATTGAAATACGGTTTAAAAATTCGTGCTTGCGGTTTTTGACGGCGTTGTACGCCCTTTGCACGGGAATGAGCCTATCGACTATGCACCTACCGAAAAAGCTACCCGTCACGGGCAGACAGCATTGCCTGATAAAGGGATAGGTACGCGTTCCGTTGTCGCCGTTAATATAGGGCAAAGGTCCGTCGTACAAAAGCTTGTGCCCTGCAACTACCGTAAGCCTGCCGTCCTTTTGTTCGGCGGTGGGGCGGACGTACTTTTCTATAACGACTTCATAGCCGTGCTTGAGCGTGTGCTGAGAAAGCTTTACTCCGACGTCGGTTGCGGACGGGTACGCAGTTGAAATATTTGCAAACTCGTCTATATCCCTGCCTTCCACCTGAACGCCGTAAGCGGCGAATATATCTTCCGCAGGAACCGCCCTTGCGTGAATTATGCTGGGCTGAGCGTACAGATTTTCTTCCGAGAGCGAATCGGGATAGATTTCAAAGGGCGAAACCGCCATAACCTTAACCTTTCCTTCTCTCACGCTCGACCCGTCCTGCGCAAGCCCTATCGCGTTGCCTGCGTCGCTATCCCAGATAACCTTATAAAAAGCCGTTCCGCACGATTCCGACCAGGTAGTCGCCGCGGCTATTGCGGCGTTTATGTCGCAATCTTCGTACGCGGCGTTGAGTATGGACGAAGAAAGATTTGCCGAAAGCCTGTCTTCTTCGCTGTCGGAAGCCGCCCTGACCGTAAGACGGGGGTGCAGCGACGAAAGGCGTGAACAACGGGTGTCCACCATGGGCGCAATATAGTTGAAAACCCTGCGCTCCTGCCAATAGTAGCCGCCCTTAGTATCTTCTATCTCGCCGAGCGTGTTTACGTCGCAGTACTGATTGCCGTTTATGAAGTTTACGTTCAACTGCCAACCCCGCTCTATAAGCCTGCGCTCTTGCTGTCTGCGGCTGAAATCGGCGTAAATCTCGTCGATAAACTCCTTTAATTTCTCGTCCTTTACCTTTTCTCTTTGTGATTTTTCGTCATTCACCGTTATTACTCTCCTTTAATAATGCAATAAGTCTTTCCCTTTCCGCCTTAAGCTCTTCGTCGGAAACGCCTTCCGCGCTCTCACCGTCCATAAGCATTTTTACAGCCTTGATATCGGGCGGCACTTCCCTTCTCGTGACCTTGCGCTTTACGAGCTTTAATTCCCCTTCTCCGTCGGCGGAAAATTCTTCTACGATTTCGCTTGCAGAAAGCCCGACGGCGCACTTTAAAAGGGCGTCTTTAACGCTTTCTTTTGCTTCCACTTTGCAACCTCCTTATTCTTCTCATTTTGTCGGTGTAAACGGCGTTGAACCCTTCTTCCCGCTTGGCAGGCTGGGGGCGGCTCATAACAAAGTATCTAAGCTCGTCCATACAGTGGTCGTCGCGCTTGACGGGCGAGTCGCCGTCCGCCCAGAAATAGGAAGAAAACTCTTCTATCATCGCCTTGCAGTTATCAAAGATATACAAGTCGGGTACGCCGTTACCCTGCTTTAAATATTCCTTAACCCGACATATGCCTGCAAACACGTCCTTATTAACCTTGGGGTTTACGAGTATTCCCTTTTCCGCAAACAGCTCGGTAACGCTCTTGACCGAAGCCAACGTCTTTTGGTTTGCCGCGCTGTCTATAAGCGCCGAAAGCCTGCCCTTATTATCCGTTTTCCACCCTATTCGTGCCGATATATCCTTGATGCAACGCGAATGATAGTCGATATCCTTGCCTTGGGCGAAGTGCTCGGCAACGACGTAGATATTGCCGTCCCAGTCGACGGCGTACCAGTGCGCAGAGAGCGGATTGTTAAGCCCCGGGTCAATGGAAATGGTTTCCTGCCACTCTTTGGGGATATCGAACGGCGGTATTACGTGTACCGACCTGTCGAACTCCGGATACACCAGCCCGTCCCCTGCCGAAAACTTGCCGTACTTTCTTGAATCGAGTGCGGCGGCGTCTAAAGACTGACTTAAAAGCTTGACTTCGCTTTTAGGCAGGTAGGGATTATCTTCCCAGCTGATGGTCTCCCACCACACTTCGGGGTTGTTGCGCCTGTTTAGGTATATTTCGTTGTAGATAAACGTCTCGCCCTTAAGCGGCGTCATCGTGCCGAAAATATCCCCCTTTTTGTCCATAACTCGCATTAAACATTCGTCGTAGATATCCTTGGGCGGCTCTTCGTCGAACCAGACGAAATCAAGCGACGAACCTTGAAATTTTTCCCTGCCCTGGTCACAGCTTTTAAAGCCCAAAGTCGATACGCCGCCGAACACGTTTTTAACCTTAATCTGGTCGATAACGCCCGACGACGGGCTGTCCTTTCTGCCCGAGAGCATAGTTATATCTTCTATCCAGTCTACGGGAAGATATTTTAAAATCTTGCTCTGCGCGACGTCTCTTTGCACCTGCTGTGAGAGCGAGACCGACCACCCGAACACGTCCCTTTTATTCTTGCGGTAGGGGTGGATTCCCCTTAAAAGCCACACCGTTTCCACGGCGCCGCACTCGGTTTTGCCCGACCTGTTGCCCCCGAATATCCAGCGGTTGCGCTTTTTGCATTTATGGAACGCCAACTGCTTTTTATGTTTTTTTCTGCCCGAATTATAGCCCGTAAGCGCCGCACAAGCTTTTTCCCTTCGTTTTAGTTCTTTTTCTATTTCCGCAAGTCGGATGATAATTTCTTCTCTGTTCATAGACCTTTTACGACAAATTTTCCCCAAGTTTTTAAGGCGGACGGCGGTATAATTTACCAAAAAACGATGTTCGCCATATGAAAAGAATATTCATATTTTTATGCCTTGCCCTGCTTTTTGCCTTTGCCCCGACTAAGGCGGCGTTATCCCCGAGTATAGCCGCTTGCGCCGATACGAACCTTTCGCTTGCAAGACCCGTTGGCAGGGAATGTTATTTTTTTAGTGAAAAGGATTTATCCACCGCCCTTTTCGCCGTGCCCTATACCTACTGCATTCAGATTATCCGCAACGACGGGGAATGGCTGTACGCAAGCTACGCCGCCGACGAAGGGGGGTATAAAAAGCTTTACGGCTATTGTAAAAGCGACGAGTTTGAAGCTGTGCCGTCCGCCCCTAAGAGCGAGTATTTAAATAAAACTATAAACGTAACGTTTAGTGCAAACGGCGGACAGGGGTCGTTCAATCCGCCGTCCGATTTGCAGATAGAAGCGCTATATTACGGGGGATACAGGCACGGCGCCAACTTCTATTCCTACGTTTTATGCCGCGGCGCGTTTTGCTACGTAGAAGGCGCTAACGACGATTACCCCCTTAACGAATACGAAGAGCAAACAAATAGTTCCGATAACGGCGGCGAAAAGAGCGAGAACGGCGCAAACAGCACGGGGCTTATTATATTTATAGTTATACTTGCCGTGGCGCTCGTTGCGGTGGGTGCGCTTGCGTTTTCTTCCAAAAGAAAATTTGAATAATTTTCGCAAAGCTCCCCTATTAGCCGCCGAAATATTAGTCGGGGTTGGGGCTTATAAGCGCGTAGTACGCACAGACGCAGGCGTACCCCCTTTTGCAATTTGAAAGCAGCATACCTGCCCTGCGCCTAAATTTGACGAGCGCACTATGGATTTTTTTGCGTTCGGCTGCGTCCAGCCCCATAACGCCCGTGCGGCGGCGAGCGTACTTTTTTAATGCGAGCAAGTCGGCTGAAGGTAACTTTGCCATCACCTTGTTCAATCTTGCCCAAAACGTTTCGCACTCCGCCTTGATTTCGATGACGGCGTTGACCTTATCGAAGGTGTGTTCGCCGCCGCAGATATCCTGCCACGAAGTTGCGGCAAGGCGGGTTATTATCCCGTCTAACGCGGAATTTAAACTGCCTGCCGAAAAGTAAAATCTTAAAACCTTTTTTAATTGCGTTCTCATAACGACCCTGCCCATTCATCACCCGTCAGGGTGGATTGTATCAACAGCTTGCCTGTTGGATTTCATCACCCGTCAGGGTGGATTTAATCAACAGCTTGCCTGTTGGATTTCATCACCCCTTGTTTTTGGTTGTTTTAAAACGAACATTTGTTTGTTTTCGTAGTTATAGTATAACCCGTAAATATGACAAAGGTGTCCGCTTTAAAAAATAAATTCAGGTTTTTTTAAATTTTTTTAATCAAAAAAACGTGACTAAACGTTATTTTTATTACCTTAGTGCCTTTTTTTGGGTAATAAAAAAACAAACGAAGGCGTTTTCGTTCGTTTTCGTTTGTTTTCATACTACTATTTAAAGCATTAAATCCTTTACAACTTTTTTTTTAGGTGGTATAATTTTAGACGTGAAACTTGCTAAGACTTTATCCATTTCGCTTGCGGCGGCAATTTCCGCAGCGACCATGGGCGTAGGCGTTGCGTATGCGGCAGAAGGAACTGCCGATACCTACTACCCCGACAGCTTTGAGTGTTCGCTTTCCTTTGAGAGCGGACTCGTTGACTACGCCGTCTACGGGGACAGCTACGCCTTTGCGTATAACGGTCAGCTTGCAGTTTTACAGGGCAACGGCAACAACCAAAGGCTGCCCGATATCAAGCCCGTAAGCTCTATAAGCCAGCTTGATTATTCAACGGACGGAAAGCTTTACGTCTGCTTTGCGGACGGCTACTGCGTTTACCCCGACTTAGAGAATAAACTGCCCCTTTCGCAGATATCCGTGCAGGATAGCGAGCAATGGCAGGTAAGCTTAGGCGAAGTCACCTATTCCTTAAACAACGCAAACGGCTCTTTATTATATATGAGCAAGGACGGCTTTGAAACGGTGACGATTAAAGAGAGCGTTGAAGGCGAGATTGAGTTTTCTAAATTAAAGCAGTACGATAACGCCGCGTATGCGGTTATGAATAATTCGCTTTACAAATTAGAAGGCTCGGTTGCCGTCAAGGTAGAGCCCACCTATTACGGCTTTATCGATAAGACAAAGGCAATCCCCACGGGGACGGCGGCGCAGGCGTTAAAGGCGGATAGCCCCATAACCTGCGGTTGGGTGGAAAAGGGCAAGTACTACACCGAAATAAGCCTTGAAAACGAGCTTGGCACAACCTTTGAAGTACCAAACCCTGCCACCGCCACTTATCTTTCGGAAGACAGGCTGTACTGTATGGTGCTTGCAGAAAGCGGCAACGCCTACGTAATTACGATGGGCGGCAAGTGCTATTTGGCGGCAAAGACGAGCGTGAGCGTGGAAGCTGAAAACCCTGCGCTCTCCACAGCAGACGTCAGCGCGGCGTACGCTGTTGAAAAGATAGGCGTCTACTCCCGCCCCTACCTTTCGGCGGCTACAAAGCTGTGCGAATTAGAGAGCGGCAGCTCTAACGCCGTAACCGTTTTAGGGCAGTTTACCGATTTGGTCGGCAGAGAGTATTATAAAATCGAATACACCGCAAACGACGGAACTAAGGTCAGCGGTTTTGCCGCAAAAGGACTTATGACGGGCTACGCCTTCCCTGCCGAAGATACCGAAGTTCACCCCGACGGCGGCGACAGCGAGTTTTTATACAACACCAACGCCGTGACCGTAGGGCTTGCAATCGCCATAGTCGCATTAGTTATTATCGCAGTTCTCTACGTTGCGTCTATCTCTTCCAAAAAGAACAAAAAGAATAACAGGAAAAAGCAACGGCAAAAGAGAGCCGAACGGGACAGGCGCAGATACGACGACGATGACGACGACTACGACGACGATTACGAATAACCGTGACTGCGGTTAAGCTATAACCCTTTCACTTGACCAAACAAATAATTCAATCAACACGCAAAAAGCCCGACGCTTGACAAAACAAGCGTCGGGCTTTAACTTTCTTTTATGAATAACTTTTAAAGCTGCTCTTCTTCCCTTTCGGCAACGGGAACGTCTTTTATTTCCGTCTCTTTAATTTCTTGAGCATCATCCGCCACGGCAACTTCCGCCACGGTTTGGTCGGGTGTGCCTAAACGGCTTTCCGCACGCAGAGCGATTTTTGCGGTAACCTTTTTAAGTACTGCAAGGTAAGCTAAGCTTAAGCCGTAGAAACCAAAGAACAGGCAAACGTACACGATATAGACGACGAGCACGTATAAAATATTTATATAGCTCATAAATCCGCCTATCTTTATCGGCCAAGGGAATTCAAAGGGCAACGGGTTGACCTGAGTAAACGCAAAGTTGGGGCGCATATAGCCCGGAGACCCGACCCCTACGCCGCCTTCGATTAAGCCCGTAACGTAAAAGTCGTCGTAGATTAAATGACTGCCGTCTGCCGCCGTCCAGGTCGTGGACAGATAGGACACGAGTCCGCTTGCAAGCGACGCAACTACTATTACTATAAAATAGTATACAAGGGGCGCAATGCAGTCCTTGAGCTTAAACTTGTAATGCCCTAAGGCGGAAGGCAGAACGCAGAGCGCAAACAAAAGACAATGGGTTAAGCAGAAGTATAATATCGAGTAACTGCAGAATATTCCGTAATTGCTCATTTCGTTTTTACCGAAGTAGATAAACACGGTCAAAGCGCCGATTGCGTGCACGAAGAACGAAGTCGAGTACAGGAACTTCTTTTTGAAAATCACGGCGGCGGAAGCCACGTAAACGCCTGCGTTGCAGATAAAGAGCGGAAGCGCCGCAAACACCGTGCGGTACACGTTATAGCCGTCGCCTAAAAGCATACTGTCCTTGCCGTGGTACTGCAAAAGCAGGCAGACTGCGATTGCGCACAGCCATTTATCCTGAAAAACCCTGTCCTTATTCCTTAAAAAGAAGTACAGCCCCACCGTCGACGCAACCAGACCGCACAACGCGATAAAGTGCCAGATAGTAAAGTTGTAAAAGCGCAAAAAGCTATCCTGCGGGATTGAGTTGATATCGAAGAAGTTTTCAAAGATATTCAACGGCAACGCCGCCAAAAGCGCAAGCGGAAGGTTGATAAACGCCTTTAAATTAACCTTTAACCCGTCCTGCGCGATAAACAATCCGCAGCAGGTAACAAGGCAAACGTTATGTAAAAAGAAGAGCGTTATATTCAGCCACTTGGGCATAAACAGGTTAATCGAATTAAAAATTTCGTCGTTGGTGGAGTTGACTTCGGGAATTATATCGAAATAGCTACCGAACAGGCAACAGCTTAAAATTACGAATACCGGCAAAACGTACTTGACCGCGGTCGCACAGCTTTTGCAGTTGAAAAACACCGCAAGGAGAATAAGTATAAGCCCTGCCTTTTTAACCCATTGACTGAGCGGAAAGACCACGCCGTACTCTAAAACGCGGTTGAAAATATAGTAATCGCTAACCGTAAAAGTAAGCGCAAGCGCCGTGACCGCCGCAAGTGCGGCAAATACAATAAGCAGTATTCTGATTTGTTTCGGGGTGAGCGCAAAGCGCCAAAGACCACCCTTTCGCTCCGTCGTTATAACCTTTTCCATAACGACGGTATTATACTATTAATTTATATATATTGTCAAGGCGTGGCGGCACGATTGCACCGACCATTATATGGTCAGGTGATTAACCGCATAAAAGTGCCACTCAAAAATAACGGAATGAAAAAAATCGGCAGTCTCTTTCAAGCAAGACCACCGAATAAAACTAATATTAAATTTGTTTTTGTATTAATCTTTTCAGGCGTTTATTCCGCAGTCAGGTGAGTAACGTTTTCCCTTTCTCTCTCCCTGTTCTTTCTGCCGGCAAGAATCAGTCCCCTGCCCGTGACCATAGGCGAAATAATAAGCCATATTGCAGAAAGAGCAACTAAGATATAGATGATAATCGCACCCGTAGAGCGGTAGCCGCCGAATATCCAGCCGACTAAGTTGAAGTCGAAAATGCCCACCAGCCCCCAGTTGAGAGCGCCCACTATCGTCAAGATATAACAGACGTAATTGACAAAAATCATATAATCCCCCTTAAAAAAATTAAGTACGTTTAATATGATTATGCCCAAAGCTTGCGCCCTTTATTCGCCGATTTTTCAAAAATTACTTTTCGTATACGCTGCGCTTTAAAATGCCGATATAGGGCAGATTGCGGTACCTTTCGGCATAGTCGAGCCCGTAGCCTACTACGAACTCGTCTTCTATAACAAAGCCGTTATAGTCGCTTGAAACGTCTGCCGTTCTTCTCGACGCTTTATCCAAAAGGGTTACGATAGTTACCGACTTAGCCCCCCTTTCAAGCATCATCTTTTTAAGGCAGGCAAGCGTGAAACCGCTGTCGATAATATCTTCTACGATAATAACTTCCTGTCCCCTGATATCCACGGATAAGTCCTTAGCTATCTTAAGCGCACCGCTTGAAACGGAACCCGTACCGTAGGAAGATACTACCATAAAGTCGAGCATAACGTCTAAATCAAGGCGGCGTAAAAGGTCGGCGTAAAAGACGACCGCACCCTTTAATATGCACACGCACAAGGGGTGCCTGCCTGCATACTTTTCGTTTAGCTCAGCCGCAATTTCGCCCACTCTCTTATCAATTTGTTCCTTGGTTAAAAGAATTCTCTCGCAATCGTTTGTCATTTGTTTTCCCCTTTAGATTAATTATTAAACGGGTCAAGGCAGATGAACACGCCCACCCGATTAGTTTTTTCACATAGCTTGATTTTGTCGGAAATTTCCACGCCGCCGACGATTAAAACTTCTTCGCCGTCACACACCAAGGGCAGCTTTTCCCTTCTGCTTTGCGGAACTTTTTTGTTGGTTAAATAGTCGCCAAGGCTCTTAGTGCCGCCCCCGAACTTAGTAAACTTATCACCGCTTTTTTTAAAGCGTATTACCGCGCTTTCGGGAATTTTATCGATATCGAATTTTAAAACTTTAACGCCCTTTTTCTCTTCGTCGGAAAGCTTGGCAAGTGCGCCGTCAAGGTTTTTAATAAGCTCTGCGCAAGCTAAAACGCCGCAGTAGAACGCAGTCCGGTCGCAGTTTAAGTTTTCAAAAAAGGGCACACCTTCGTCCGCAATGGACTTTTCTGCCTGACTGCACAGCGCAATTCCGCTCTCTTCGCGGACAGCAACTAAGCCCAAAAAGGCAAAGCGCTTGCCGCAGTTTAGCCATTGCATTTCGTAAACCGTTCTCATCTGCGCGGCGGTAAAATCCTTTTTGCCGTACTCGGTAAGCACGCGCCTTAAGGCACGCTTGAAAATTACGGGTTCGGTACACGACTTGATTAAATATCCGCCGTCTGCCCTTTTAACTAAAACTTTGTTTACCTGACGCTTAAAATACTCTTCGTCTTCGGCGGCAAGTCGGGAAAAGCGGTAGATATTTTTAACCGCCCCGGGAACTGCCTTTTCAAGTTCGGGCAAGACGTTGTGCCTTAACTTGTTTCGTGTGTAATCGTCGGTAAAATTAGTGGCGTCCTGAACGAACGGCACGCCGTTTTCCTTAATATATTCGTCTATTTCTTCACGGGTAACGCCGATTAAAGGGCGGATTAAATTCATAGACGGGCAGTCGGAAATACCCGTCACGCCCGAAAGCGAAGCGCCGCGTGCAAGGTTGAAGAGTACCGTTTCGGCGTTGTCGTTCATATGGTGGGCGGTGGCGATTAAATCCGCCTTGCCTTCCGTGATTACTTTTTTATAACAGCAAAGCCGCCAACTGCGTGCCAAGCCTTCGTCCGAAAACCTTTCGCCTTCCCACTTGAAAAAGTGACACAAAACGCCGTTGGTTGCGCAATATTCCCTTACGAACGCACTATCACGCTCGCTCTCTTCCCCCCTGATTGCGTGGTCGCAGTTGAGTGCGGAAAGGGTGATATTATACTCTTTTGAGTGCAATATAAGATAGTGCAGAAGGCACATACTGTCCTTGCCGCCCGACGCCGCAACGCAGATTTTTTTGTTTTTGTAAAGGGAAAGGTCGATATTCATTTTAAGCCTGTTTAATCTTTTTAACCCTTTTGATTAAGCCTTATACAACTTAGATACGCCCGTTTTAACCGCCTCTTCGGCAACGGCTTTTGCAACCGCTTCGTGCGCCTTTTTATCGTAGGCGTAGGGCAGAATGTAACTTTCGGAAAGCCCCGTCTCTTCGGTATATTTTGCAATCGCACGGGAAGCCGCCATCATCATCTCGAAGTTGATTGTCGTCGCCCTTACGTCCAAAGCGCCCCTGAATAGCCCGGGGAATACTAACACGTTGTTGATTTGGTTGGGGTATTCGGAAGAACCCGTGCCGTGAATAAATACGCCTGCCTCTTTTGCGTCCGCAACCGAAATTTCGGGTACGGGGTTTGCTAAGGTGAATAATATGGGCTTATCCGCCATAGACCTTACCATATCCTGTGAGACGACGTTAGCCGCAGATACGCCGATAAACACGTCTGCACCCTTCATAGCGTCGGCTAAAGTTCCGCAGAGCATACCGCGGTTGGTCACCTTAGCAAGCGCCTGCTGGGCAGGGTTGAAACGGGTGTCGCCTTCAACTATTACGCCTGCCTTATCGCAAGCGATTATATCCTTAACGCCGAAACGAAGTAAGAATTTGGCAATGGAAATTCCCGCCGCGCCTGCGCCGTTTACGACTACTTTTATATCTTCAATGTTTTTTCCGGCAAGCTTTAACGCGTTGATTAACGCCGCCGCAACTACTATTGCCGTGCCGTGCTGGTCGTCGTGGAATACGGGAATATCCAACTCTTCTTTTAATCTCGTTTCGATTTCAAAGCAACGGGGCGCCGAAATATCTTCAAGGTTGATGCCGCCGAAAGAGCCTGCAAGCAATTTTATAGTCTTGATAATCTCTTCCGTGTCCTTAGAGCGGATGCACAAAGGGTAAGCGTCTACGCCGCCGAACGCCTTGAAAAGGGCGCACTTGCCTTCCATAACGGGCATACCTGCTTCGGGTCCGATATCGCCCAAGCCCAAAATTGCGGTACCGTCGGTTATTACGGGTACGGTGTTCCAACGCCTTGTCAGCGTGAACGACTTTTCTATATCCTTTTGTATTGCAAGGCAGGGTTCAGCAACGCCGGGCGTATATGCAAGGGAAAGCTTTTCGCGGCTGTCCACTTCTACTCTAGGCACTATTTCTATCTTGCCCTGCCATTCGGCGTGTTTTTTAAGCGATTCCTCTCTGTAATTCATACGTATCTCCTCTAAGCAGTTAACGGTTTATATTAATGTTTCAATTATACAACTTTTAGTCAACTGTTGCAAGGCTTTATAATAAAAAAATAACGCTTTCTTTTGAAAGCGTTAGTGGTGTGACCACGGCAGGGTATCTTAATTGCATTATAACCTGATTGACTAACGACAAGTCAAACGGTTTTATACAATTGAGTTTAATTAAAGTTAATTGAGTTCTTCAAACACGAGCTTGTCCGCAACGAGTGCGATAAATTCGGAGTTGGTAGGGCGTTCGGAGCCTATGTACACCTTAACGCCGAAAACCGAGTTAATCGCCTCTATCCTGCCCCTGTTCCAGGCAACTTCTATTGCGTGGCGGATTGCCCTTTCGACCTTGCTGGGCGTGGTGTTGTACTTCTTTGCGATTTCGGGGTACAGCCTTTTGGTCACGTTGTTGATAATCGACTGGTCTTCGATGGTCATTTTTATGCCTTCCCTAAGGTATTGATAGCCCATTATGTGCGGGGGAACGCCTATTGAGATAAAGATGTTGGAAATTTTTTCGTCAAGCGAAGTCACCCTGCGCCTGTCCCTTGACGTGGGCGAAACGAGATATTGCGAAGTCTTTTCCGCAAGCACTTCCTTAACCCTTTCGTGGACGGTCTGCGCCGAAACGGGCTTTACGAAATAGTACCTTGCTCCCCCTGCTATGGCTTTTGCAACTATATTGTCGTCCGTAAATCCCGATATTACGAAGGCAGAGCAGTTAGGCTGATTGCCCTTAATATGCTTTAGTACGCCGAAACCGTCTTCGCCGGGAAGGGTTGTGTCGAGCAAAACCACGTCGGGCTTATGTTGATTGATTAGGTTTATTCCCACTTCGCCGTCCGCCCCGATACCGCAGACGTTAAATTCGGAATCCTGCTCGAAAGCGGCTTTAAGTTCGCCTAAAAACTGTGCGTTACTTTCCAAAATTACAATTTTTCTCATATTTAGTTCCCTTTTTATTTTTCCCTTTGGGTTTATTGTGGGTTTATTATAAAATACAAATTTTTTATAGTCAACTGATTATTTTACAAAATTCAAATATTATTTTACAAATTATGTAAAATATTAAATAATTTTGCACAAAAATGTCGAACTCGGTATTTTACCACTCTTCCGCGCTTGAAATTGCGAAAAAAATAAATACTAATTACTAATTTGCTATAATCAGAAGCTTTTAGCCGTAAATAATTGATATTGTCGGCAAAAGATGGTATGCTAAATACAGGGGGTACGTATGGAAATTCAATTTCTCAAGTGGATAGACGCAACCTTTCACTCGCAAGGCTGGTTAAACTATATAATGAAATATATCACCTATATCGGTGAGTTTGCTGCGGTGCCGATTGCCTGTGCGCTAATTTTGCTTATCTTTAAAAGGACGAGAAAGGGTGGCTTTATTGCCGCTATTTCCCTAATTTTTAACTTTATTATCGTAAACGCACTTTTGAAAACCGTTGTCAACAGACCGCGCCCGTGGACGGAATTTGAAGAAATTAAGCTCTTTTACGAGCAGTTTGGGGTAAGGCTACCCACCGACTCCTCCTTCCCTTCGGGACATACTGCGGCGTGCTTTTGCGTTGCGGTTGCCTGTGTTTGCGCCTTTAAATTGAAAGGTACGCCGGCGCTTGTAGTTGCGGTTTTAGTTGCCATCTCAAGGATATATCTGTGCGTACACTACCCCACGGACGTACTTGCAGGGGCGTTGATAGGTTCGACTTGCGGAGTAGCCGGTTACTTTACCGCAACGGCGATAATTAAAAAATTCACCAAGACGAAGGCTGAAAAAAATTGCAGCGAACAGGTCGAAGAAGATAACGCCGAAAAACTTGAATAGGCTTGATAAATGCAGAGCATACAAAGCGGCGGCAGTGCAAAAACGCACTGCCGCCGCTTTTTGGTGAACAAAAATTTAAAACATATTTCCCCGTTCGGGGCTACATCGCTACTAAAGCACTCGTACCACCGCAAGCGTTGGGGCGTAATGGTTATGCTTGATTTTGACATGCTTCGGGACTACTTCGGCATAAAGCCTAGTGCCGTTGCGGAGCAACGGGGCGAACCCGCATTTACCTTCTTGTTCCCATACGGGCATACAAATCAAAACTGTCGTAGTCAAAATTGACTACGACAGTTGTTGGTGACCCGTACGGGACTCGAACCCATGATACCACCGTGAAAGGGTGGTGTCTTAACCGCTTGACCAACGGGCCTTATGTATGCCGAAATTTTACGGCATAATTTGTTTTGATTTTGGTAGCGACGGGTGGATTCGAACCGCCGACCTGCCGGGTATGAACCGGCCGCTATAGACCAACTAAGCTACGTCGCCATAATAGCGAGAGCGGAATTTTTGGTTGCGGGGGCGGGATTCGGACCGCGCGACCTCCGGGTTATGAGCCCGACGAGCTACCTGGCTGCTCTACCCCGCGGTAAGCTATTCCGCTTTCGCTAAAGCTTTATCATTTTATTAAATATCCACCTACTTTGTCAAGCGGTTTTGCTTAGTTTTACAAAAATCTTTAAAATTATTTTTTCACATTATTTATGTTCGTCTTCCGCATAAGCTTTTACCGAATTTGCAACGTTAAACATATGGTCGCCTATTCTTTCCATATTGACGGCAAGCTGCAGATAAACCGAACCGGCTTCGGGCGAGCAGCTGCCGACGTTGGTTCTTCTCAAATGCGACTGGTGCATAACCCTACACATCCTATCCGTTTCCCCTTCTTCCTTCTCGATAACGTACATATAATCGAGCCTGCGGCTTGAAAAGGCTTCTTTGACGTTTTTGTACAACTCGCTTAAGTGCATATCCATCTCGCCGATTTCCTGCACGGCGTGTTCGGAAAACTTTGCGTTTGCTTCCACCATCTGCGCTGCAAACTCGGTTATATTTTCAGCATAGTCGCCTATACGCTCTATATCCGACGTAACGTGGTAGAAGGACGAAACCTTCTTTTCGTCTATTTCCGAAATCTGTTCGGAAGAGAGTTTTATAAGGAACTGCGTTATATTTTTATTGAGAGCGTTAATCTCCCTTTCCGTTTCATTGAACTCTTCTATACTGTCAACGTTATAGGATAAAAGCATATCCATTGAACGCTTGTAGTTGGCAAAAGCCATATCCGCCATTCTGAGGATTTCCTTGCGCGCCTGACCGACGGCGATTGCAGGGGTTTTGAGCAGACGGACGTCCAGCGTTTCGTGCAATTCTTCGACGACGGGTTTCTTTGATTCGGGCACGATTATGCAGGCAAGCTTGACGATATACTTAATAAACCAAACGAGCACTAACGTAGTAAGCACGTTGAAGAGCATATGGAAGATTGCAACCTGCCACTGCACCGAAGGGATAAACGAGAGAAGGCTTGCAATCTGCTCGCCGGCAAAGGCGACGGGCCAAATGAAGATGAAACAGCCCAACACGTTGAAAAGCAAATGCACTACCGCCGCCCTTCTTGCGTTGGTGTTTGTGCCGATTGAAGAGAGCAGAGACGTACAGCAGGTACCGATATTAGTACCCAAAATTACGCACATTGCCATGGGCAAGGTCATCAAGCCGTTGCTTGCAAGCGTTATAACTATACCCGTTATTGCCGACGACGCCTGCATAAGTGCAGTCAGCACCAAGCCCAAAAGGAATAACACGGGAATCTGCCAGGTGAGCTTTGCGCCCTGCGTGTTGCCGAGCGAGATGAACATTCCTTCTATATACTCTTTTACGTCCGATTTTAAAAGGTTATTAACCGAAAGGGACATAAATTCCAGACCGACGAAGATAAGGCCTATACCTATTAATATATTGCCTATTCTCTTGATTTTTTCCTTTTTGGAAACCATCGTAACCATAAGCCCTGCAAAGGCGACGATTGCAAAGATTGCCGCAATGTCGATTGCGCCGCCGGACGACGAAAGAGCCATAATAAAGGCTGAAATGGTAGTACCTATGTTTGCGCCCATGATTACCGAAGCGGCTTGAGCGAGCGTCATAAGCCCGACGTTTACGAAGCCGACAATCATAACCGTAGTTGCAGACGAGCTGTTGACGACTGCCGTTATTACCGCACCCGTACCGATGCCCGTAAAACGATTTCTGGCAGCCTTGCCCATAAGCCTGCGGATACCGCTGCCCGCCGCCTTTTCAAGGTTGCTACCCATCATCTCCATACCTATCATAAACACGGCTACGCCGCCGAGTATGAAAAATAGGCTGTTTATGATAATCATTACCTGTTCAAAACTCATAGGTTACACTCCTGTAATCGTGAGAACGTAGGTTAAAACCAAATTTTCCCTATACTATAATTTTACCAACTTAACAAGTATTTTGTCAAATATATGAAAAAGTTTTTTATAGCGACTTGCTTTTAGTTTAGTTTTGCAATACAATATCGGTATGTTTAATATAGTTTTGGTAGAGCCTGAAATACCGCAAAATACAGGCAATATCGCCCGTACCTGCGCGGCTACGGGTTGCACCCTTCACCTTATCAAGCCGCTCGGCTTTGAAATTAGCGACAAGTACTTAAAGCGTGCAGGGCTTGATTACTGGCAGTACGTAGACGTTAAAATATGGGAAAATATAGACGAGCTGTTTGCCGCATACCCCGAAGGCACGTTCTACTACTTTACCACAAAAGGAAGGCACAGGCACGACGAAGCGCACTTTAAAAAGGGCGACTTTTTGGTGTTCGGCAAAGAGACTAAAGGGCTGCCCGAAGAGCTTTTAATACAGCACGAAAAGACCTGCGTAAGGATTCCTATGCTTGGCGAGCTTAGAAGCTTGAATCTTTCCAACTCGGTGGCGATTGCCGTATACGAAGGCTTAAGGCAAAACGACTTTGAAGGGTTTAACGAAGTCGGTCAGCTCCACAGACTCAAGTGGGAAGAATAGTCGGGCTTAAGCGGGAAGAATAAAAGCGCTTTACAATTTGCGTTAAAAATAAAAGTACTTTACAATTTACGTTAAATAATATATAATGTATTTAAGGTGCAAAAATGAACTTTAAAAAATTCCCCAAAGAAATAGTCGTTGCGAGCGGCAATCTCGGCAAAATCGAAGAGTTTAAAGAGATTATTCCCAACGTAAAATTTATATCTATGCGAGAAGCCGGCTTTAATGGCGACCCCGACGAGACGGGCGCAACCTTTAAGGACAACGCGTACATCAAAGCCAAAGCCGTTTATTCCGAGCTTAAGCGCCCCGTTATTGCGGACGATTCGGGCTTGTGCGTAGACGCGCTCGGCGGTGCGCCCGGCGTATATTCGGCTCGCTTTTCGGGCGGCGACTTTAAGGACAACAGGGCGTTACTTTTAAAGCGTATGGAAAATATTTCCGAACGCTCGGCACGCTTCGTATGCGCAGTCTGCTATATTAACGAGAAGGGCGAAACGCTGTTCGGCGAAGGATATACCGAAGGCAAAATACTTTTTGAAGAGATAGGCAGTAAGGGGTTCGGGTACGATAATCTGTTCTATTCCTTTGACCTTAACAAGTCCTTCGGCGAAGCTGACGAAGACGAGAAAAACTCCGTCTCCCACCGCTACCGCGCCTTAGAAGATTTATTTTCTAAACTGCAATGAAGAGCATTATTGTACTTTCGGACAGCCACGGCAACCGTACGGCTATAGATAGATTATTCCCCGTATTCGACGAGTGCGACTACATTATTCACTTGGGCGACACTTCGTCCGACGGGCAGTATATTAAAAAAGCTTACGGCGACAAAACGTACCTTGTAAACGGCAACTGCGACCTTTTTAAGCTTGGCGCAGACGAGCTTACGCTTGAGATAGAAGGCGTTAAAATCTTTGCCTGCCACGGCGATAAGTACGGCGTTAAGTACGGCTACGACAGGCTTGCCTACAGGGCTGAAGAGCTTGGATGCAGCGTTGCCCTGTTCGGGCATACTCACCACGCAACCGAATTTTTATTCGGCAACACCCTGCTTTTTAACCCCGGCACGCTCTCAAGATATTCGCAAAATTCCTACCTTTATCTTGCCCTGTCAAGCGGCAAGGCGGTGGGTAAAATAGTTGAAATTTAATCCGAACCTGAAAGAATAATTTCAAGTTCTCGTAGGAGATTAAAATGAGATTTAAACATTCGTTAATGGTGTTTATCGACAACATCGCAACGACGTATAAGCTGTTATTGTACAGAATTATCGTCATTGCAATAGTCTTAGCGCTGAGCTTAGCGGTTGTTATCCCTTCGATAAACGTCGTACAATCAACGGTTGAATACGGCGTACTCAGCACGGAAATGAAGGCGTTTTTCGCCGACGTGTCCGCGCTTAAGCTCACAGGCTTAGAGACCAAGTTTGCCGATATTAAAGCCGCTATGGGCGACTTTATGCAGATGATGTCTTCCAAAGGGCTTATCGCAATAGACCTTACCTGCGCAATAGTAATCGTATTTATCTACTACTTCCTTTGCGCAATCGGCGACTTCGGCTTGGGCGAAACCTTAAACAACAGAATGATGCTCAGGGCGCACACCCCGTATGCGGCTACCCTTACGAAAGACTTGAGAAGGGCTACCCTTTACGCAATAATCTATACACCCGTATCCTTGCTCTTCTACGCAGTCGGCGGCGTGATAATTTGGGCAATTGCATTCAAGGCGTTGGCGTTTGCACCCCTTTTGTTGAGATTGTTTATTGCGGCGACAATGATTATCTTGGTCTTTGCGCTTAAGTTCTCGCTTACCACCGACTGGATGCCCCACATTCTGCACAGCAATTGCAACAACCGCAAGGCAATGTACTACTGCCTGCACCCCAAAAAAGGCGCGTTCGTGAGAGTGCTTTCAACCATATTGTTTATGACCGTTCTCATCTTCTCGCTCAACGCAATCTGCGGTCTATTGACCTTCGGTGCGGCGTTGATTATAACCGTGCCTGCAGGCGCTATGCTTTTAACCTGCTATCAGTTCGTTAACTACTGCGACAATAATTCGCTTAAGTTCTTTATCGACGATTACGTGATTATAGGACCGCAAAAGGACGCAAAAATGACTACCGAACAATTTTTTAAAGGCGACAGATAAAATTATTTTAAATCAACTCGATACAAATTTTGATTTCCCCCTTTACAAGGGGGATTTTATTTTATATAATATTAAAGAAGGTCATTCGGCGCAAAACCACTTTCACGCCGTAAACGTCTTTAAATTAAGGAGGAAAATTTATTTATGGCAAATAGCGAAAAACCCGCCTACATATCATTGTATGAGAGCTGGCTTGCAGACGGCAGGCTTAACGCAGAAGCAAAGAGAGAGCTTTTATCCATTAAGGACAACAACGAAGAAATAGAATACTCGTTCGGTGCAGAGCTTGAGTTCGGTACCGCCGGTTTACGCGGTATTATCGGCTACGGCACCAACAAGATGAACGTTTACACCGTAGGAAGGGCAACGCAGGGCTTAAGCCAGTTTATCGTGGGCTTAGGCGCAGAAGCTATGGAAAGGGGCGTTGCAATCTCTTACGATACCCGCCACAAGAGCCGTGAGTTTGCCGAAGCCGCCGCAAACGTGCTTGCCGCAAACAATATCAAGGTTTATCTGTACTCCGACGTGCACCCCGTACCTATGCTTTCGTTTGCAGTACGCTGCCTTAATACGATTGCAGGTATTATGATTACCGCGTCGCACAACCCCAAGATTTACAACGGCTATAAGGTTTACGGCGCAGACGGCGCACAGATGAGCGTTGAAGACACCAAGACGGTTTACGACTATATTACCAAGATTACCGACTACCTTTCCTGCCCTACCCCCACCGACGAACAGGTTAAAAAGTATATAAAGGCAGTTCCCGCTAAAGTAGATAAAAAATACTATAAGGAATTGCAGAAGCTCACCCTTTCCAAAAAGGCGGTTAAAGCTTGCGGAAAGAAACTCAAGCTCGTATATACCCCCGTACACGGCTCCGGCTACGTACCCGTAACGACCATACTCAAAAAGTTAGGCATTAAGGCTACCGTGGTTGAAGCGCAGACTTCTAAGGACCCTGAGTTTTCCACCGTTAAAGTACCCAACCCCGAGTACAAAGAAACGCTTACGATGGGCATTAACCTTGCAAACGAAATAGGCGCAACCGTGGTATTCGGCACCGACCCCGACAGCGACAGGCTTGGCGTTGCTGTTAAAAACGCCGAAGGCGAATTTGAAGCGTTGACGGGCAATCAGGTTGGTATCCTGCTTTTGGACTACATACTCACCCGTTTAAAGGAAGATAACGCTTTGCCTGAAAATGCGGCTGTAGTTAAGTCGTTCGTAACCACGGGTATGGCTAAGGCTATTTGCGACAAGTTCGGCGTAACCTTATTCGAAGTACCCGTAGGCTTTAAGAATATCGGCGAAAAGATTAAGCTTTGGGAAAAGGACCATAGCTATACGTACGTATTCGGATTTGAAGAGAGCTGCGGCTACCTTCGCGGTACGCACGCAAGGGATAAGGACGCAGTCGTTGCGTCTATGCTGTGCGCCGAGATGGTTTGCTATTACACCTACAAGGGCACGACCGTGTTCGATAGGTTGAACGAGATTTACAAGACCTACGGCTACGTACTTGACTGCAACGTTTCCATTCAGTATCAAGGGCTTAACGCTATGAAAGAGATGAACGCCGTAGTCGACGCACTTAAGGTTGACCCCGTAAGCAAGTTCGACGTATACGAAGTTGCGTCCTTCAGGGATTATTCCAAGGACGAAAAGACTGATATGGTTACGGGCGAAAAGAGCGAAATCGGCTCGCCTAAGACCAACTGCGTATACTACGAACTCAAGAACGGCAGTTTCGTATGCGTTCGCCCTTCCGGCACCGAACCCAAGCTTAAGATTTACTACTCGGTTAAGGCGCAGAACAAGGCAGACGCAGAAGCAGCGCTTGCTAAGTTGCAGACGGCAGTTAAAGAATTGTTGGACAAAGTGAATAAGTAAAATATTGTTAAATAGTTTAAGTCGGCGGTTGCTGTATGGCATGTATGGCAACCGCCGACTTTTTAATTGTTGTGATTTGAATAAATATTTTGAATAATTAATTCTTTAATTTAGCCTTCCCTGATGAACAGGGAAGGTGGCATATACGAAGTATATGACGGAAGAGTTTGATTGATTTT
>CAMAHZ010000003.1 GCA_945834965.1 uncultured Clostridia bacterium
TATCTTGTAATAAAACCTCATTTTGATTGAAATTTATAATTTTATCAAATTTAACTACTGAATAGGTAGTTTGAGCCACTAAACAGATATTTTTATCAGCTAAAAACGATAAATCTGCGTTCTCGTCTTCTATAACTGCCGCGTCGTTTTCGCACCAGCCGAGTAAGCCGACAACTTCCGGGTGGTCGCGTTTACCGCAAATTACAACGTATTTACCTTCTTTATGCGCAAAAGAAACTATCTTTTGCGTACGGCGAACGAATTCGCACGTGCAATCAACGTACTTGATATTCCGTTTTTCACACTCTTTATATACCGCAGGCGGAACGCCGTGAGAGCGAAAAATAACGGTACAGCCGTCGGGCATTTCTTCAAGCGACTCAACGACTTTAATTCCCCGCTCTTCTATGCGGCGGGTAACGCTTTCGTTATGAATTATCTCACCGAGTAGATATACGCCGTCGGGCGGCATAGTCATAGCAGTTTCTACAGCCCTGCGAACGCCCTTACAAAATCCGCTGTTTTCAGCAATTATTACCTTCATTTAGACTTCTTTTTCACCGGCTTAATATTATACTTTTCAATGAAAGAAAGACGCATATTGTTTAACGCTTCTCTCATCTTTTCGTCGCACTTTTCAAGCTCTTCTTTGGTTACTTTCTTACCGTAATACTGCCTGAATTCAATAGGGTCGCCTATGATAACGCAAGTTCTTTTAAACAGCCTTACGGGGGTAATTTTAATTATAGGCACGATAGGCGTACGGGTTTTAATAGAGAGCGCCGCCGCGCCGCCGTGAAAAGGCAAAAGCTCGCCGTACCCTTTATTTCTCGTACCTTCAGGAAAGATATTTATTACGCCGCCTTCCTTTAAAACCTTTAACGACTGCTTAACGGTAGCCACGTCGCTACCGTCTCTCTTTGCGGGAATACATTGACATTTTTTCACAAACCAACCTAAAAAACCCCCTTTATCCCAAAGTTCCTGTTTAGCGATAAAGTAGACGGGTTTATCGGTTATTCTCAAAGGAAAAGCAACGTCTAAGTAGCTGTAGTGGTTGCCGATAATTATAAGACTTCCGTCGTTATATTTCGTCGTATTTCCGTAAAGCTTATAGGGGCAAAACCACCTGAAAAAATACTTTTCGGCAAATCTTATAAGCTTGAACATAAAGTTCATACTTTTTTTTGCGTCTTTATTTTTCATAGATTAAACTTTCTCTTGAATGGATTTTATTATCTCGGCTACGACTTCGTCGATATTCATATCGGAAGTATCTATAACAATTGCGTCGTCAGCCTGTTTTAAAGGTGCGATTGCACGGTTTTTATCCTGAAAATCTCTTTCGTTAATCTCGCTTAATACGCTTTCATAGCTCTGCTCAGACCCCTTGTACTTCTCGTCGTCGTACCTTCTTTTCGCCCTGATTTCAGCCGACGCGGTAAGATAGAACTTAAAGCGACAATCGGGCAAAACGTTGGTGCCGATATCTCTGCCGTCGAGTATGCAGGAAGTCTTTTTAGCAATTTCTCTCTGCAAAGCGACCATCTTTTGGCGAACGAAACCGTATGCGGATACGTAAGACGCAATAAGAGAAACCTGAGGAGTCCTTATCTGGTCGGATACGTCTTCGCCGTCGAGTAAGGTTACCTGCCTTCCGTCCCTGTATTCAATCTTGATTTTAAGCTTTTCAACGACGTGTTTAACGCTATCTTTTTCTGCATAATCGGCATTTTGCCTGATACACTGCAAGGCAATAGCCCTGTACATAGCGCCTGTATCGAGATATAAAATACCCATTTTTTCTGCAATAAGCTTACAAACGGTACTCTTTCCGCTACCTGCAGGTCCGTCTACCGCAATATTTACGACTTCGGTCAAGTCCTTTCTTAAAACCTTTGCGCCGTTTAAATACACGTGGTGAGCCTGCCTTTCAATTTCCGCAAGCACCATTACCCTGATGCAGAGCTTTAAAGCGCCTTGAATGTCTGGTTCGGTAGAAGAATATAAAGGGCAAGCCGAAAAACCTGCTTCCCTTGCAGCCTTTGCAGGGTAAAAAGATTTAATATCGCCCGTGCTTGAAAACATAATGCAAATTATGTCTTCTTGTTCGATTCGGTTTACTAAAGCAATTTGCTCAAGCAAGTCTTTAACGGCAACTTTCACCTCTTCGGGCGAATCGGTTGAAATTGTAGTAGCACCTCTTATTGCTCTCATAATTATCCCTCTAAAAAAATACTAAAATATGTTGTTAAATATAATCGTCGAATATGGAATTTCCTGCGGCGTAACCCGTCGAAAAGGCAATTTGAAGATTAAATCCGCCTGTAAACGCGTCAACGTCGAGCACTTCGCCGCAAAAATAAAGCCCCTTAACTATCTTACTCTCCATCGTTTTGGGGTTTATTTGCTTAACGTCCACGCCGCCTGAAGTTACGATTGCTTCGTTGAATGAACGAAGGGAAACGGGTTGCATTTCAAAATTCTTTAAAACGGTTATAAGTGCGTTTCTCTCTGCGCGACTTATAGAATTGGCTTTCTTCTCGCCGTCCAGATTTGACCTTTTTATCACTTCTTCGATAAGCGCAACGGGTAAAAGCGAACGCAAGACTATTTTTAAACTCTTATTAGGAGAAGAAGTAAACTCTCTTAAAAGTCTATCATTTAACTGTTCAACTGTCAACGCCGGTTTTAAATCAAGCGAAAACCTGACCGAATTAAAATCTAACCTATTTATCAAACTCGACACGGTCAAAACCACGGGTCCCGATATGCCGAAATGGGTAAACATAAATTCACCGAACTCGGAACAAAGCTTTTTACCGCCATAATAAGCCGTTAGATTTACGTTTTTAAGCGAAAGACCTTGCAACTTAGCAAAGTAATTACCCTTAAGATTAATTCCGCAAAGCGCAGGCTTAGGGTCTATTACGCTGTGCCCCGTCTCTTTAGCAAAATCATAGCCGTCCCCTGTTGAACCCGTGCTGGGGTAACTTACGCCGCCCGTACAAACAATAACTTTATCAGTCTTAAAAACCTGATTTTTGCCGTCAATATTAACGATTATGTCTGACACAGTACTTTCTAAAACTTCGATTTTTTCAACTTTAGCGTTAAAAACAAATTTTACGCCTACTTTTTGGCAAAGTTTTTCTAAACACTTAGTAACGTCGCTCGCCTTGTCGCTTACGGGAAAAACCCTGTTTCCCCTTTCTACTTTAAGCTTTAAGCCGCCTTCTTCTAAAAGAGCCATTAAATCTTCGGGTGAAAAATTATTGATTGCACCCGTCAAAAATTTTGAATTATTTACGACGTTTTTTAAAAACTCATAGGGCGGTACGCAGTTTGTTACGTTACAGCGTCCTTTGCCTGTTATATAAATCTTCTTGCCGCATTTTTCGTTACGTTCAAAAACGGTGACCTTATTATTATTCCTTGCCGCTGCATACGCGGCAATAAGTCCTGCGGCCCCTGCGCCGATTATCGATACTTGCATAAGATAGGTTAAAGCGGCGTAATTGAATTACGCCGCAAATAAATTATACGGGATATACTTTGTTAGGGTTTTTAGCCATATCGGTATCAACGCCCAACTTCTGCGCCTTACGCCACTTAAAGAAGTTTTCGGACACTTCGGGGAATAACGCGTATGAAAGTACGTCTTCTTCCTTTTCATAAAATCCCTTTTCCTTAACGGTTTTGGTCAAGGTATCCATCTCGTTGCTGATTAAATCTGCAGGGCGGCAGGTAACAACCTGTTCGCCGTTTGCGGTGCATTGTTTTAAGATGTCGGCGTTAACTTCGCCGGGAACCTGACCGTATTTACCCAACATCAAGTCTTTATACTGTGCGGTAATGGTCTTATATTTGCCTAACAGCACGTTCCATACAGCCTGTGTTCCGACTATCTGGCTAGAAGGCGTTACCAACGGGGGATAACCGCAATCTTTTCTTACTTCGGGTACTTCGGCAAGACATTCCATAAGCTTATCTTCCTTACCTGCCTGCTTAAGCTGGTTCATAAGGTTGGACATCATACCGCCGGGAACCTGATACAATAAGGTGTTGATATCGATTCTTCTAACCTTAGGATTAAGGAAACCGTCTTTTTCAAGCCTTTCAGCAACGCCGTTAAAGTGCTTAACGATAGGTAGAAGCTTTTCAATTTCAATACCAGTATCGTACTGAGTACCCTTTAATGTAGCAACTAAAGGTTCGGTTGCAGGGTTTGAAGTGCCGTTGCCAAGGGGCGAAAGCGCACAGTCGACTATGTCCGCACCGCCCTGAATAGCCATAAGGTTAATCATATCGCCCGTACCCGTAGTATTATGGGTATGAACGTGGATTTTCGTTTCAGGTCTTAACTCAGCCCTGATTTCCTTAACAAGGTCGTATACGGTGAAAGGCAATAAAAGGTTTGCCATATCCTTAATACAGATATTGTCGGCACCCATATCTTCGAGCTGTTTTGCAAGGTCAACAAAGTACTTGGTCGTGTGAACGGGGCTTGTGGTGTACGACATTGTCGCTTCGCAAACGCACTTGCCGCCGGCGCCGTACTTTTTAATTGCTTTCATAGACGCTTCAAGATTTCTGGGGTCGTTTAACGCGTCGAACACCCTTATAACGCCTACGCCGTTTTCGATTGACTTTTCAACAAATCTTTCTACCACGTCGTCCGCATAGTGCCTGTAGCCGAGCAAGTTCTGACCGCGAAGCAACATCTGAATAGGCGTCTTTTTGAGATATTTCTTTAAATTTCTAAGTCTGTCCCAAGGGTCTTCGTTCAAGAATCTTAAGCAAGAGTCAAACGTAGCCCCACCCCAAGCTTCAAGCGAATAATAACCGATTTCATCCAAAAGCGGTAAAACGGGTTCCATTTCTTCAAATTTCATACGGGTTGCCGCCTGAGACTGATGGGCATCCCTTAAAATGGTATCGGTAATATAAATTTTTCTCTTTTCCATAATATTAATACTCCATTAAGCAATAACAGAAGCTATAGCCGACGCTACCGCAGTACCGTCTACGTATCCGCCGAAACAAGCAAGCAAAATACCTGCCGCAACCGCCGAACCGAGCACACCTGCAACGTTGGGTCCCATTGCGTGCATAAGCAAGTGGTTTTGGGGGTCGTACTCCCTGCCTACGTCTTCCGAAATTCTCGCCGCCATAGGTACGGCAGAGACGCCGGCAGAACCGATTAACGGGTTAATCTTGCCCTTTGTAACCTTGCACATAATCTTTGCAACGAGCAAACCGCCTATCGTGCCGCAGATGAATGCGAACAATCCAAGCATAATTATATACAAAGTCTGCACCTGAAGGAACAATTCGCCCTTTGCCTTACAGCCGACTGCAAGTCCTAAGAATATCGTAATGGTATTCATTAGACCGTTCTGTGCCTGAGACGAAAGTCTGTCCACCACGCCCGATTCCTTGAACAAGTTGCCGAGCATGAGCATACCCAAAAGGGGAACTGCCGAAGGAAGAATTATGCCTACGACCAAGGTAACAATTATAGGGAATAATACCTTTTCAATCTTGCTTACTTGGCGGAGCTGTTTCATTCTAATCGTACGCTCTTTTTTGGTGGTAAGCAATCTCATTATAGGCTTTTGAATTATGGGTATCAAAGCCATATAGGAATATGCCGCAATTGCAATCATGGGCAACAAATCGTCCGCTAATTTCTTTGTGACGTAGATTGCCGTAGGTCCGTCCGCACCGCCGATAATTGCGATTGACGCCGCTTCTGCAACGGAGAAACCAAGGAAAATTGCAAGCAGGAATGCGATAAATACGCCAAGTTGCGCACCTGCGCCTATTAGCATACTCTTGGGATTTGCAATTAACGGACCAAAGTCTGTCATACAGCCTATTCCAAGGAAAATAAGCGGGGGATAAATAACTTTATCTACACCAAAGTACAGATACCACAAAAGCCCCTTGTTGACTACGGCTTCGTAGCTTTCGTCAAGCACTAAGGAATAATCGAAAATCTCGTGGAATTTTGTAACGCCTTCTACAACGTCGCATTGTATAAAGCCCTGAATCGAATAGGTATTCATAAATTCAGCGTAGCCCATTTGCGCCGTAACGCCATTAACTAAGTCGGCGTAGCTTGCGTAGTACGAGACGTCGTTTCCTGATATAAACCCTGCCCTTACGAACACTTGCGTGCCGTTTGCCGCATAGACGGCAATATTTTCAACGCCGTTAAATACGCCAAGCTCAAGCGAAGTATCCACGGGATGGGTTCCCCAAAGTTCAGCTTCTGCGCCGGGTAAGTTAATTAAAAACATACCGAACGCTATAGGCAGCAAAAGCATGGGCTCGAATTTCTTAACGATTGCAAGGTACATAAGTATAAAGGAAATTAATAGCATAACGTAGTTCTGCCATTCACCCTTCATAAAGCCCATATCGTTAAAGAGATTTACAAAGATTTGACCCATGTTGCTGCTGCTTTCAAGTAATGAAGTCAGCATCGTATCCTCCGATTAACCGATAACCGCAAGTACTGCGTTGGTCTCTACGTTTGCACCCTTATTAACCTGAATGGTTACCTTACCGTCGCAGGGTGCAGTAATATCGTTATCCATCTTCATAGCTTCAAGCACGATGATGGGCTGGTCCTTTTTAACGGTGTCGCCGTTATTTACAAGGACGTTTTTGATGAGTCCGGGGAAGGGTGAAAGCACCTTTTCGCCGTTTGCAGGTGCAGCCGCTACGGGAGCCGCTGCAACGGGTGCGCTGCTCTTTGCAGCGGGTGCGATAATCTGAACTTCACCTACGCTTTCGCCTACTTCTTCTACGCCTACTGAATAGCTTTTACCGTCAATGGTAACAACAAAATTTCTCATAATGACTCCTTAAATTCTCTTTATTCTCTTTACCGTAAATTCACATTTTTCCTGCTTTTCTTCGTAATAAGCCATAATTGCCGCAATAATAGCCGCTTTTACTTCGTCAGGAATATCACCGTCGTTTTGGGCGGTTTCAGCCGCTGTGGGTTCCGCTTTCTTCTCAACGGTTTTCTTCGCCTTTTTACCCTTGCTTAAATACTCAAGATTGTTGGTCTTTTTCATTATCAATCCTACGAGCCAAATCGTGAAGATTATAATAAGAATACCAAGGAAAACGACCACGAAACCGATTAATGCGTATAAAAACGGTTCACCCCAGTTATCAAAGTAGAAGTTTTCGGGCGATTTATTCTGTCCTGCCCAACTACTTCCGTCACCTTTTACTATTGCTAATAAATTGTTCAGCATAGTTTTCCTCACTTAATAAGCATCTGCAAAGACGCAATAAGATATTGTCTTACGAAAGCAGGCTCGATAATGTTATCTACGTAGCCGCCCTTAGCCGCATTGACGGGGTCGGAATTTTCGTCTGCATATTTTTCTACGAGCTTATCCTTATTTTCGGATGCGCTTGCGTTAAACTCGATTTCTGCACCCTGAACGCTGTCGAAGAGCGCAATCTTTGAATTAGCAAACGCATAGGTATAATCGTAACCCATATTCTTAGCGGCAAAGAGCGTATAGCCAAGACCTACCGCCTTACCGTATACGACGGAAATCTTTGCGCTGTTCATAGAGTCGAGTATTCTTACGTATTCGCTTATTTCTAAAAGCAACGAGCTGTTTGCAACGTCGGGCGTTTCAACCGCACCGAGCGTGTTAACGAAGGTTACGAAGGGCAAATTGTACTGCGAAGCAATAGTTGCAAACGCGTTGAGCTTACGCATTTTGCCGGGGCAGAGCTTAACGCCTTCATCACCGCCGTCAAAGATTGCCGCCGCAACTGAAATACCGCCTATACGACCAAAAACGCATTTAACGGCGGGCGAAGTGCCTTCCAAAAGTTCAATTACCGAACCCTTATCGAACACCTGCATTAACGCCTTTGCATCTGCACATTTATTCAACTTTGAAAGCGTTAAGTTGAGTTCGTCGCAATCGCAAACGCCTACGTTGACGAATTCGTTTATGGCAACTACCTTTTCCCTAACGTCTGCAAGGCTCTTAACCTTAAAGGTTGCAACGTCGGTTTTATTTAAAGCGTCGTACGAGCCAACCTTTTCTTTGGTAAGCTGAGCATTTCCGGCAGCTGCAATAACCATAGGGCTGTTGAGAGCAAGTATTGATTTACCTTCAACAAAGAAGTTGAAGTCGCAAATACCTGCAAGCAAAGCAACCTGACCGTAAACGTCGCCGTTTACTACAAGGTACTGAGTTACGCTGTCCTTAAGGCGAGACGCTTTCAGTACAAGTTCAGCAAGTCCTTCCAAAACGTTTACACCTTCGCCTATCCTTACGCCGCCGGACGACAACAAATAGATAACGGGCGTGCCGTTCTTTTCAGCCTGGTCGAGACACTTAACAATTTTCTGACAGTTTGCTTTACTTACGCCGCCGTTTAATACCTGTGCGTTTTGCGCAACGATATAATAAGGATTGTCGTCAATAGTGGCAAAACCACAAACTACGCCTTCACCTTCGGCTGTGCCGTCGTAAAACTCGCTTTCGGAAAAAGAAAAAGCAGACGTTTCAACAAAGCTGTCTTTATCAACCAAAGCCGCGATATCTTCTCTTATTGCTTTGCCTGCCGATAACAGCTTGCCACGCCTGTCCTGCAACAATTTAATCTTATCCACAGAAATTCTCCTAAACAAAATTTTGACAAATACATTTTACCAAAATATGCAAAATAACGCAACTAATTATAAGATAATTAGTCATAAAATCTTTATTTCTTTGCTCTAAAATATAATTATGTTTTAAACATTAATTTCCTTTCTTTTTAGGTTTAAATTTATCCTTGATAAATCTATCTATCTTGTTGGAATACTTGCACACGAACCAAAAAGCAAAACCCACTAAAACGGCAATAATTACCCATATCATAATGCCCCACCAAGTCGTGAAAGGTATAAGCTGCAACGAAAATGAAGTAACCGAAACCGAAATTAATCTTGTTACGGTTATCATAATAAGGTAGTAACCCCAAGTCATTGACGAGAGCCCGGCAATAAAGCATAATACGTCGTCGGGAAACAGGGGCAATAGGAACATAATTGAGAGCAACAGATAGTCCTTCCCCTTTAATTTTTTAAGCCATTTATCCAAATCGTCCTTCCCCACGACCCAGCATACGGCTTTATAGCCGACCCATCTGCCTAAAGCAAAAGCAACGACGGAGCCTGCCATTATGCCTATAAAGCTGAAAATGGAACACCTTAACGGACCGAACAGCGCAACTCCTACCCCGACCGAAACCGAACCCGGCACGGGAAGAATTACAACCTGCAAAAACTGAAAAGCGATAAATATAATCACCGCCGCCGCACCAAAGCTTGAGATGTATTCTCTTAGTTTTTCAACGCTCGTAAGGTTTACTAAAACGCCCGTCGCGCTCAGCGCATAAAAGACCACGGCAACCAAATCAAGACAAATTAAAGCGCATAAAATAAAGCGGTAAACAACCTGCTTATTCAACGCAAAAAACACAAGGTATAAAACGAGCAAAGAAAATAGAATACCTACGATTGACCAAAACAAATAATCGTGATATCTATCTATAAAAGCTAAACTACGCTCTTTAAGCCCATACGCAAAAAATACGAAAGCAAGTAAAACAAAAAAAACAGCAGACAAAACGTTGACGGCGATTGATATCGCCTTCTTTGAGTTTAGTCTGCTAAGTTTTAAATTCCCGTTTTTACCCATCAATATAATATTATGGTGTATAAAACGTCTATTATGCCTTTTTAAAGTTTTTGACCGCGTCGGTAGCAAGCTTGTCGCAAACGTTGTTGTATTCGTTGTCGGCGTGGCCTTTAACCTTTACAAATTCAACCTTATGAGTTCTCGTAAGCGACAAAAGTCTCTTCCATAAATCGTCGTTCAATACGGGTTTTTTATCGGCTTTTTTCCAACCTGATTTTTCCCATTCGTACACCCAACCGTTTAAAAATGCGTTTACCGTATACGCAGAATCGCTGTACAACGTAACTTCACACGGTTCTTTCAAACATTCCAGCGCATTTATAACCGCAAGCAACTCCATTCGGTTGTTGGTAGTATTATCTTCCGCACCTGAAATTCGCTTTTCTACCCCGTTATACATTAACACGGCGCCCCAACCGCCAACGCCGGGATTGCCCGAGCATGCACCATCGGTATATATAGTTACCTTCTTCATCAGTTCTGCGAAAGTTCCTTCGAACGTTTTACACAAGCAGCAACGGCGTCGGAAACTATACCGCGGAAATTATTTTCTTCAAAGACTTTAACCGCTTCTATGGTAGTACCGCCCTTACTGCATACGCTCATTATTAGTTCGGAAAGGGGCTTTTCGGTTTCCATTAATAGCTGGCAACTACCGAAAACCGTCTGTATCGCCAAAAGTTTAGCTTCGTCTTTAGTAAGCCCCTGCTTTACGCCGGCGTCGATAAGACTGTCGATAAATATAAACGCGTATGCAGGACCGCTGCCGCTAATACCCGTAACGGCGTCTAACTTATCTTCGGAAATACTTAAAACGCTGCCTAAGCAATTGAAAAGATGGTAAATAAATTCGATATCGTCGGTATTTTTATCATAATCGGACATATCTACGCCCATCATACCGCAACCAACCGAACAGGGCAAATTAGGCATACAACGGGCAACTTTAATCAAACCTACTCCGAGCGTATTTTTAATTGTTGCCTTTTTAACGCCTGCCATAATACTTATTACCTTTTCAGGGTTGACGCCTTCGATTTCCTTTGCAACGTCTGCAAAATTCTGCGGCTTTACGGCAAAGAGAATATACTCGCTGTTTTCAGCAAGGTAACGGTTGTCGTCAGTAACGTTAATTCCGTACTCGTCCGCTACGGCATTGAGCTTATCGTGACTCGTATCGCTTACTATTAATTTACGGTTTTTTATATATTCGGATTCGCAAATACCCTTAATAATAGATTTTGCCATAAATCCACAGCCGATAATACCGAGTTTAAATTGTTTTTTCATTAATACATCTCCTAAAATTAGTTGACTAAATTTTTGCTTTAATATATAATGTTCACATTGAGTTAGGGGAGTAGCTCAACGGTAGAGTCGCGGTCTCCAAAACCGTCGGTTGCGTGTTCGAATCGCGTCTCCCCTGCCAAAAAACTGTGTAAGGCAACCGCCTTATGCAGTTTTTTTTGTTTTGCGCGAGAGAAGATTCGAACACAAATAACAGGGCTCCCATAAAAGATTCTTTGAAGATTTTATGGGAAAACCCTGCACGCAAAGCCTTGCGCACAGGGTTTATTAGCTAAAAATTAAACCTTAACTTCGCCCTTAAGCCCCAAATCGCCGCTGTTTTCGTCTAAAATAGGCTGAATTTCGTTAGCAATAAATTCGACGGTCTGCGAAGGCGCCCTGCCGATAAACTTTTTGGCGTCTAAAATTTCGTCAAGCTTATCGTGAACGGGCGCAAACATTTCGTCTGCCTTAATAAGCTCGATAAGGTTGTTATCCTTACCTTCGACCTTAACGTTTTTACCTGCCTGCATAGAGAGCACCCTTATTCTCTCGTGCAGTTCTTGCCTGTTGCCGCCTGCCTTTACGCATTCCATCATAATATTTTCAGTCGCCATAAAAGGTAACTCTGCCGCAATATGCTTAGCGATAACCTTTTCGTACACGACGAGATTTTCGCTTACGTTCATATAAATATTTAAGATACCGTCAAGCGCAAGGAATGCCTGTGCAAGTACTATTCTGCGGTTTGCAGAGTCGTCCAACGTTCTTTCAAACCATTGAGTTGACGCCGTTATAGCAGTATTCATAGGAAGCGATACGACGAATCTTGCCAAAGAACCCATTCGTTCGCAACGCATAGGATTGCGCTTATAAGCCATTGCAGAAGAGCCGATTTGCGACTTTTCAAAGGGTTCTTCAATCTCCTTCATATTCTGTAAAATACGGATATCGTTAGAGAATTTGTAGGCGCTTTGAGCAATCTGCGAGAGTACGCAAAGCACGTTGTAGTCAAATTTTCTCGAATAGGTTTGACCGGTCACACCGTAAACCTTATCGTAGCCGAGCTTTGCAACGACCTTCTTTTCAAGCTGTTTAACCTTTTCTTCGTCGCCGTTAAAAAGCTCCATAAAGCTTGCCTGAGTACCCGTCGTACCCTTAACGCCGCGAAGCTTAAAGCTGTTTTCAAGATTTATAAGGTTGTTATAGTCCATCTCTAAATCCTGAAGCCAAAGCGTTGCTCTCTTACCTACGGTAGTAAGCTGTGCAGGCTGAAGATGGGTAAAGCCGAGCGTAGGCACGTCTTTATACTTAAGCGCAAAGTTCTTAAGCTTTTCCATTACGTTTACGAGCTTTTTCTTGATAATCGCCAAAGCGTCGTGCATAATCATAAGTTCGGAATTGCAGTCTACGAAACAGCTCGTTGCGCCCAAATGAATTATGGGCATAGCACTCTTAGCCTGTGCGCCGTATGCTTTTACGTGCGCCATTACGTCGTGACGGACTTCCCTTTCATATTGCTCTGCAAGCTCGAAATTAATATCGTCTTTATATTTTTTAAGCTCTTCCACCTGCTCGGGAGTGATGTTAAGCCCCATTTCCATTTCAGATTCGGCAAGCGCAATCCAGAGCTTTCTCCAGAGCTTGAAACGCTTTTCGTCGGAAAAAGCCTGTGCCATTTCCTTGCTTGCATATCTCGTGATTAAAGGGTTTTGATAAATTGAATTGTCAACCATATTTTTCTCCGTATGTTTTATATCGCTATATAGATATTATTTTTCTTCCGCAACAAGACTTTCGTCCGTCTTATCTTCGGCAAGCTCTTTTGTAGTTTCATCTTCGACTTCTTTACTCTTCTTGCCTATGCTGAACGTCATAATAAGTAGACAAATAAGCATAGAAATCAACCCTAAGCCCAACATAATCGCGCCTGCAATAATGGCAAAAAGCGTGACTACGGTTACTACTGCGTTGCCCGTAACTAAAGCCCGCACGATAAAACCTGCACCCAAAACTAACGCGCCTGCCGCAATAACTCCGGCAAAAATGCAAACGAAAATCTTTTTCTTATTCACTTACTTCACCTTCTCGGGTTGGGGATATTCAACGCCAAAGGTCTCAACCGAAATAGATTTAATAACCTGGTCGCACTTGGGTTTATCGTTGTAATTCGTTGCAACGCAAGCAATCTCGTCCACTACTTCTATACCGCTTACAACCTTACCGAAGGCCGCGTACTGTCCGTCAAGATAGGATGCGTTGTCGTGCATAATAAAGAACTGCGAACCTGCGCTGTTGGGATTCATAGCCCTTGCCATAGATATAACGCCCCTTGCGTGCTTTATATCATTTTGCTTGAAGCCGTTTAATGCAAACTCGCCTTTAATGCAGTAGCCCGGACCGCCCGTGCCTACGCCTGCAGGGTCGCCGCCCTGAATCATAAAGCCCTTTATAACGCGGTGAAAGATAAGTCCGTTATAAAAACCGCTGTTTGCAAGGGAAATAAAATTATTAACGGTGTTGGGCGCCTTTTCGGGGTACAACTCAATCTTTATTTCCTTTCCGTTTTCCATTACCAAAGTTGCAACGGGATTTGACATCTTTTCCACTCCTTATATAAAAATAGGTATTTATTCTTCTTCGACGTACTTTTCTAATCTTACGCCTGCTTCTTCAAACAAGGTTAAAGAAAAGTCGTCGGGATAGCCTTCTTTATAAACTACTCTCTCTATACCCGAATTTATTATTATTTTTGCGCAAATAACGCAGGGCTGATGGGTACAATAAAGGGTACAGCCTTCCACACTGCAACCGACCCTTGCCGCCTGAATAATCGCATTTTGTTCCGCGTGGACGGCGTAGCAAATTTCATGGCGCGTACCACTCTCAATTCCGAGTTTTTTTCTCAGGCACTCGCCCTTTTCCATACAGCTTTTAATGCCTTGCGGCGCACCGTTATAGCCCGTAGCAATAACGCGTTTATTTTTAACGATTATTGCGCCGACGTGCCTGTTTTGCTGATAACAGCTTGACCAGTCGCCTATACGGACAGCCATATCCATAAATCGCTTATCCCATTTATCCATAGCCATTTCCACCGTGAAATACAGTTATTAGTTTAATTTTAACATAACTTTATTCAAAATGCAATTTTTTGCCATAATCTGTTTTATTTTATTTTTACCCGTTTATAAAATATCTGTAATAAAAATGAACGGAGGATTTTAAAATGATTAAACCTTTATTCGATAAGGTTGTAGTTGAGCCCGTAAAGGCTGAAGAAAAGTCAAAGGGCGGCATTATTCTTACCGCCGCATCGCAGGAAAAACCTGCCACCTGCACCGTCGTTGCAGTCGGCCCCGGCGGACTTGTAGACGGCAAGGAAGTAACCATGCAGGTTAAAGTCGGCGACAAGGTTCTTCTCTCCAAGTATAGCGGAACGGAAGTTAAGGTTGACGGCAAGGAATATACGATTATTCGCCAAGGCGATATTTTGGCAATCGTAGAATAATTTTTTGAATAATAAGGAGTTATAAAATATTATGGCTAAACAGATTAAATACGGCGACGACGCCAGAAAAGCTTTATACAACGGCGTAAACGTTATTGCCGATACCGTTAAAATCACTATCGGACCCAAGGGCAGAAACGTAGTTCTCGATAAGAAATACGGCGCACCCCTTATCACTAACGACGGCGTTACAATCGCAAAGGAAATCGAACTTGAAGACCCGTTTGAAAATATGGGCGCTCAGCTCGTTAAGGAAGTTTCCACAAAGACTAACGACGTTGCAGGCGACGGCACCACTACCGCTATGGTACTTGCTCAGGCAATCATAAAAGAAGGACTTAAAAACCTTGCGGCAGGCGCTAACCCCATGGTACTTAAAAAGGGTATCGCAACCGCAGTTGACTGCGTTGTAAACAAGGTTAAGTCAATCTCTAAGCCCATTGAGAGCAAGCTTGCAATTTCACAGGTTGCTTCCATTTCCGCAGGCGACGAAAAGGTCGGCGAGCTTATTGCAAACGCAATGGAAATCGTAGGTAAGGACGGCGTTATAACCGTTGAAGAAGGCAAGTCAATGACTACCGAACTCACCACCGTTGAAGGCATGCAGTTTGACAGGGGCTACTCTTCCGCTTATATGGTTACCAACACCGAAAAGATGGAAGCCGTTTTGGATAACCCTTACATTCTTATCACCGATAAAAAGATTTCTTCCTTACAGGAAATTTTGCCCGTAATCGAACCCATCGCTCAGCAAGGCGCAAGGCTCTTGATTATTGCTGAAGACGTTGAAGGCGACGCTCTTGCCGCACTTATCGTAAACAAATTAAAGGGCGTTTTGAACTGCGTAGCAGTTAAGGCACCCGGCTTTGGCGACAGAAGAAAGGCTATGCTTGAAGATATCGCAATCTTAACAGGCGGCACCGTTATCTCTTCCGACCTTGGCTATGAATTTAAGGACGTTACCATTGATATGCTTGGCAGAGCTTCTCAGGTTAAGGTCGATAAGGACAACACCACCATTATCGACGGCGCAGGCGCGGCTGAAGATATCAAAGCAAGAGTTGCTTCCATTAAAGCTCAGATTGCTGAGACTTCTTCCGACTACGATAGAGAAAAGCTTCAGGAAAGACTTGCAAAGCTTGCAGGCGGCGTAGCCGTAATCAACGTAGGCGCTGCTACCGAAGTTGAAATGAAGGAAAAGAAACTCCGTATAGAAGACGCACTTTCCGCAACCAGAGCAGCTGTTGAAGAAGGTATCGTTCCCGGCGGCGGCGTTGCGCTTTTAGCGGCTTCTAAAGACCTTGAAAAACTCGTTAAGACTCTTAGCGGCGACGAAAAGACGGGCGCTGAAATCATCTTAAAGGCTATCGAAGCTCCTATTCGTCAAATTTCAGAAAACGCCGGCGTAGACGGTTCAGTAGTAGTTAATACGATAAAGAATTCCAAGAACCCCAACTACGGCTACGACGCGTTAAAGAACGTCTACACCGATATGGTTGAAAGCGGTATTATCGACCCCACTAAGGTTTCCCGTTCCGTACTCCAAAACGCTGCGTCCGTTGCGGCTACGTTATTAACTACGGAGAGCATCGTTACCGATATCCCCACTCCCGCCGCTCCTGCCGCTCCTGCAGGACCCGATATGGGCGGAATGTATTAATTAACAAACGATAAACGTTAATAAATTTAAAAGCACCTTGAGCATTTTCGCCCAAGGTGTTTTTTTACAACAAAACAATAACAGATAAAATAATCCCACCGATTTCGTCGGTGGGAATGTACTTAAATTAATAATTGTCCTTTTTAACTTCAAAGAAGCTCTTAGGATGAGCGCAGACAGGGCATATTTCAGGCGCTTTAGTGCTGATAACTACGTGACCGCAGTTGCGGCATTCCCACATAGTTACGCCAGCTTTTTCAAATACCTGCATGGTCTCTACGTTCTTGAGCAACGCGCGATAACGCTCCTCGTGCTGTTTTTCGATTGCGCCTACCGCACGGAATTGCCAAGCGAGTGCTTTGAAACCTTCTTCTTCAGCTTCCTTAGCCATTCTCTCGTACATATCAGTCCACTCGAAATTTTCACCTTCTGCGGCGGCGGCAAGGTTTTCAGCCGTATCGCCGAGCTGGTTCAGGTGTTTAAACCAAAGCTTTGCGTGTTCCTTTTCGTTTTCGGCGGTCTTTAAAAAGAGTTCGGCAATCTGCTCGTAACCTGCTTTTTTAGCCACAGACGCAAAATACGTATATTTATTTCTCGCCTGGCTTTCGCCCGCAAAAGCTTCCCACAAATTTTTTTCTGTCTTAGTGCCTGCGTAAGGATTTTTCTTTTCCATAATTTTTAACTCCTACATAATAATTCGGCAACGAACGCCACCTAAACTAATTTAACACAAAAACCGTAAAATGTCAATATCGAATTTTAAATTTAACTTAAACTTTATCAAGTATTCTTGACAAAGCGTATTTGCCGTGCTCGTAGGTCAAGCCGCCCTGAAAATAGGCAAGATAGGGTTCTTTAACGGGTCCGTCCGCCGAAAGCTCTATAGAAGAACCGGAAACAAAAGTGCCTGCCGCCATTATGATTTTATCGTCGTAACCGGGCATATCCCAAGGTTCGCAGGTGACGTAGCCGTCCACGGGCGACGCAAACTGCACTTCCCTTATAAAGTTGACCATTTTATTTTCGTCGCCAAACTCAATGCAACGGGTTATATCGTGCGGAACTTTGTCAATAGACGGGTAGTTTTTATAGCCAAGCTCGGTCATCGCCATACCGATTAATAGCGAAACCTTTATAGCTTGACAAACGACGTGCGGTGCCATAAAAAGCCCCTGATAGAAATACCTGTAACCTTGTTCGTAAGAACCGACTTCCAACCCTATCGACGGTGCGGTAAACCTTCTGCCGATAGCTTGAATATACTTATCCTTGCCGACGATATAACCGCCCGTGGGCGCAATGCCGCCGCCTGCATTTTTAATAAGCGAACCAACGCAAACATCTGCACCAACGTCGGTCGGCTCAATCTTTTCCACGAATTCACCGTAGCAATTGTCTACGAAAATACAGCCTGTAAAGCCTTTTTTTCTTATAAATGCGCATACTTCACCTATTTCTTCGCAGGAAAAGGCGTCACGAAGTTCGTACCCGCGGGAACGCTGAATATAAATTAAATCAACTTGATTCTCTAAACATTTTTTAATTTCGTTAAAATCGAATTTACCTTTTTCGTCAAGGTCACAACACTCGAAATTAACGCCTAAATCTTTTAATGAACCGATATTTTCACCGAAAATTACGGGGCGGATTGTATCGTAGGGCATTCCCGAAACGCATAAAACGTTATCGCCACGCTTGACCAAACCAAAAAGCGCAACCGATATAGAGTGCGTACCCGAAAGAAGGTGCGGAGAAACTATTCCGCTTTCCGTATTAAATACTTCTGCGTAGAGTTTGCCTAAAGTATCCCTGCCTTCGTCGCCGTAGCCATAGCCTGAAGTCCCTGCAAAATGACGAATTGCAATATTATTATTTGAAAACGCCTGCATAACCTTTTTTTGATTGTGATATGAAATATCTTCGGCAAGCGCAAACTTATCTTTTAGTTTATCTTCACATTCTTTAATAAAAATTTCTTTATCAGTCATTAATTAGCCCCATTACTTTTTCAGCCGTAGCCTGCTCAGGCTTAAGCCATATTATTCCGTCTAATTTCTTAAAAAAAGTTATCTGTCTTTTAGCGTAACGACGAGTATTTCGCTTAATTATATTACGCATAGTACTCTCGTTATCGCCATTTTTTAAACCTTCAACGACTTCTTTATAGCCGATTGCCTGCAAACATTGACAATTTTCATCAATTCCCGAAGCCAAAAGCCCTTTCACTTCCTGAACGAGCCCAGAGTTAAACATTACGTCTACCCTGCAATCGATTCGCCTGTATAATTCCGCCCTTGGATAATCTATAGCAACGGCTACGTAATTATATCTCGCCTTTTTCTCGTCGCGCTGGTCGGACTTCTTTTTGCCCGTAAGCTCGTAAATCTCAAGCGCGCGAATCACCCTTTTAACGTCGTTTACGTGTAAAACGTCAGCAGTCTTACTATCCACCTTTTTTAGTAGCTCGAAGAGGTATTCCTTACCTTTTTCCTTTAGAATTTGCTCGTACTTACTCCTTACGTTTTCGTCCGCCTGCACGTTGCCGTAACTTAAATCGTATAAAACCGAATTTATATAAAACCCCGTGCCGCCGCACAAAATGGGCGTTTTGCCTTGGCTTAAAAGCCTGTCTATTATAGGTAACGCCGCACTTTCGTAATCGGATACGGAGAAGTTCTCTCTTGCCCCCACTACGTCGATAAGGTGATGTGTAACGCCGCCCATTTCCGCCACGGTTGGTTTTGCCGTACCGATATTCAACCCCCTGTACACGAGCTGTGAATCGGCTGAAATTACTTCAGTATTAAGTTTTTTGGCGCAATCTACGGCAAGCGCACTCTTTCCGCTTGCCGTAGCACCGCAAATTATCAATAATTTAGCCAAACTTACACCTTCCTTTTGAACATCTTCTCAAGTTCGGTTTTTGTAAGTTTTACGCATATGGGTCTGCCGTGGGGACATTTTAAACCCATATTGCCCTTTAGCATCTCCAACAGCTTTTCTCTTTCAGTTTCGGTCAGCTTATCTCCCGCTTTTATCGCGTGCTTGCAAGCCGTCTGTGCCATCTTTTCCTTTATCAGGTCGGTAACGGTTATTTTTTTGTATTCTGAAACGTTGGAAAGCAAGTCGTCTATAAAGCCCTTAGGGTCCAGATTATACAAATCTACCGGAATATCGGTAAGCTTGAACGAACTCGTTCCGAACGGGTCAAGCGCAAAGCCTATATGCCAAAGTGAATTGACGTTATCATCGATAAACTTTCTCTCTTCAGGCGTTACGGTAAAAATATAGGGAACGAGCATATTCTGGGTATTCACCTGTCTATTTTTCACCTTTTCCAAGAGAGTATCGTACAAAATTCTCTCGTGTGCGGCGTGCTGGTCTATTAAATACACTTCGTCTCTTATTTCATACATAAGGTAAGTGTTGAACAGCGTACCCCTGTATTTGAATTGCCTGAACTGCAACTCTTCCTGCCTTGCTTGTCGCATTTTTCTGTCTTCGATAACTTCAAGCGAAGGCTCTACAAGGACGAACTTGTCCGTACTTAAATCGTAATTCGTGCCAAAATTAATAGCCTGCTGAACCTGCGGAGAGATAGTTTGTTTGACTTCCTGTTTGTATTCGTCGTCAAACACGGGCGGGTCGTAATCTGCGTATGGCGTCATATCAAAACCGTCAAAAGGCGAAGGCACTTTTTTAACTGTTGGTTGCTGAGAATATTTCTCTATGTCTTTAATGCCGCTGAAATCGGTGTCGTGTACGTTTTCGGTTGCTACGTATTCAGCCGCGCACACGGAAGGCTGTACTTGAGTTTTTGTAAAACTCGTCGCATCGTCGGCAACGACGAAGTCCGCCGCCTTAACGCTGCCTTCCAAAATCGAAGAAATTATCTTATAAATCGTACCGTAAATTAATGAACTGTCTGCAAAACGAACGTCCGTCTTGCTGGGGTGAGCGTTAACGTCGACCAACTCGCTATCAAGCTGTATGGATAAAACGTAGAACGGGAAGTTCTTTTTCATCATATAAGGTAAGTAGGCGTTGTTTATTGAGCTTGATATAACGTTATTGTTTACGTATCTTCCGTTCAAAAAGGTCGTTTGATAGGTCTTATTTGATTTGAAGAACTGCTGGTTACTTATGTAACCGCTGACCTTTATATCGTTTCTCTCCGCGTCTATTTTAAAGCAGTTAGGTAATATTTTAGCTCCGTAAACCTGCGTAATAGCTTCGTCCAGTCCGCCGCCGTAGGATTGCAATTTAAGCTCTCCGTCAACGTAATATTTAAACGCAATATAAGGGAAACCGAGAATATAGCGGATTACGTAAGTCGTTATGTCCGCTTCTTCCTTTTTATCCGTCTTTAAAAATTTAAACCTTACGGGAGTATTGAAAAAGAGATTATTTACGGTTATCGTAGTACCTTTATTGCATGAGAAGGGTACAACTTTACCTATAAAATCACCGTCGCACTCGACTTTATTGCCCTGCTCGCCTTCTACCGCGCTTTCAAGCTCTACTAAAGCAACGGAAGCAATAGTCGCAAGGGCTTCACCCCTAAAGCCTAAAGTGCGAATATGGGTGATATCGTCAAGCACCTTAATCTTGCTCGTCGCATGGGGAAAGAACGCCGCACGCATATCGTCCTGCGCTATACCGCAGCCGTTGTCGGAAACCTTTATACTGTCCTTACCGCCCCTTTTGATTGAAATTTCAATCTCTTTTGCGCCTGCGTCGATACTGTTTTCGACTAATTCTTTAACGACGGAAAAGGGTCTCTCTATTACTTCGCCTGCCGCAATACGGCTGCACAACTCTTCGGAAAGAACTTGAATTTTACCCATTATTCCACCTTTTCCTTCAAATCACTTAATATCATCAACGCCTGCATGGGCGAAAGATTGTTCAAATCTAATCCCTTAATAATGCTTTCAACTTCCGAAGTTTTAACTTCTGCTATAACTTCTTCCCCGTCACAGGAATTATTAAAGGTAGCTTCACCGCTCTCGATTGCCTTTAAAATGCTCTTAGCCCGTGAAGTAACGCATTGCGGCACGCCTGCAAGCGAAGCAACTTCTATGCCGAAACTGCGGTTTGCGCCGCCACGCATTATCTTACGCGTAAATATAATTTTTCCGCCGTACTCTTTTACGGAAATCTTGTAGTTTTTTATACCGCTTAATTTTTCTTCAAGCTCTAAAAGTTCGTGATAATGGGTTGCAAAAAGCGTTTTTGCACCTATTTTTTGCGTAATATGTTCTATTACCGCCCACGCAATGGAAAGCCCGTCGTAAGTACTCGTACCCCTGCCTACTTCGTCCAAAATCAAAAGACTGTCCTTAGTTGCGTTTTGCAAAATCGACGCAACTTCTATCATCTCAATCATAAACGTAGACTGGTCGAAGATAAGGTTGTCGCTTGCGCCAACCCTTGTAAAAATTCTGTCAATCAAGGGGATTTGCGCACTCGACGCAGGCACGTAGCAACCGATATGTGCCATAATCGCAATTATAGCGTTTTGGCGCATATAGGTACTTTTACCCGCCATATTCGGGCCCGTTATTATCATAGTGCGGTTTTCATCTTCGTCAAGATAGGTATCGTTAGGAATGAATTTTTCTTTAGAAATTTTCTCGACGACGGGGTGTCTGCCGTCTTTTATAATCATGGGTTCGCCGCTTTCGACAATTTGGGGGCGAACGTATTTATTGTTTTTAGCCACTTCCGCAAAAGAAGTCAAGACGTCGAGCTTTGCAATATTTGCGGAAATACTCTTAAAGGAGTTAATTTCACTCAAAAGCTTTGCCTTAAGGGCTTCGTACAGAGCGGCTTCTATCTTTAATGCACGCTCTTCGCTCGTTAAAATCTTTTCTTCAAGCTCTTTTAACTCGTCGGTAGTAAACCTTTCGGCGTTGGCAAGCGTCTGCCTGCGTTGATAGTGAGTAGGCACTAAATCTTTAAACGACTTAGTTACTTCTATATAATATCCGAAAACCCTGTTATAACGGATTTTTAAGTTTTTTATACCCGTTGCGTCTCTTTCTCTCGTTTCAATCTGCAAGAGAATATCTGTAGACGACTTTTTGATATTCCTAAGCTCGTCAAGCTCGGCATTAAAGCCAGGCTTAATGTAGCCCCCTTCTTTTAAGGTCGTCGGTGTATCTTCGTCCGTTATGGCGGCGTTGATATAATCGGCTATTTCCGATAAATCTATAAGCCCGTGAGAAACGTCGTTTAATACTTTAGACGAAAAACCGGAAAGACGAAAGACAATGTTTGGAATTACTTGAATAGAACGCGCAAGAGCAAGGCAATCTACAGGCATAATTACGTTGTTGGAAATTTTGCCCGTCAGCCTTTCTATATCCTTTATCTGCTTAAGCAGTTCAATAATGCCAACCCTTACTACCGTTGCGTTAAAAAGCTCGGTCACGCCGTCTAACCTGTAGTCAATCTTTGCCTTATCCCTAAGCGGCTTAACGATTGTATTTAGCAAAAGCCTTGCGCCCATTGCGGTACTCGTCTTATCCAAAAGCCACAATAAAGAACCGTACTTTTTGCCTTCGCTGAGCGTCTTTACAATTTCAAGATTTCTTATCGCGGTCGTATCAAGCTGCATATAGCCCGACTGCGTTACGTATTTAACGTTATCTATGTTGGAAAGGGAGTGCATCTGCGTTTCTTTTAAGTACTGCAAAAGAGCGCCTATCGCACAGATTGCATTAGTTTTTCCGTTGATTGAAAACGCGTCTAATGACTGAGCTTTAAGCTGCTCTTTTAAACATTTTTCCGCAGCGGAATAACCAAAGGTCCAGGCAAGATAAGAAGAGAATTTAGGCAATACCCCCCTTGTTACTTCAACACAATTTTTAGATGCGAACAGCATTTCGTCGTTACAAATAACTTCCCTTACGTGCAGATTGACGAGAGTACTTATTGCGTTTTTAAGCGCGTCGGCACCCGAAAAATCGGTTGCGCTTAGCTCGCCCGTGGTGATATCCGCCCAAGCAACGGCAATATCCTTTCCGTCCATATAGACGGATGCAATATAATTATTTTCCTTTTCGTCCAAGCTTGCGTCGTCTATCACGGTGCCTGCCGTGACTACTCTTATTACGTCCCTGTCGACCATACCCTTTGCGGTTGCAGGGTCTTCAAGCTGTTCGCAAATGGCAACCTTTTCGCCGTGGGCTACGAGCTTTGCAATATAATTATCCGCAGCGTGATAAGGAACGCCGCACATAGGCGCACGCTCTTCCAAACCGCAATCTCTGCCCGTAAGCGTTAACCCGAGTATTTCTGAAACCCTTACGGCGTCTTCAAAAAACATCTCGTAAAAATCGCCTAAACGGTAAAAAATAACGCAATCTTTATACCTTTCCTTGACGGAAAGATAGTGACTCATCATAGGTGAAAGCCCCATAAAAACCCCTTAAATCTTACTTAACCACTTCGCCGTAGAGTGATACGCCGTTTGCACTTTCTACCTTTACGTTTAAGAACTGACCGACGACGTCTTTATCGCTCTTAAAATACGCCATTCGCCCGTATTCGTTTCTGCCAAGGTAAAGCCCCTTCTTTTCGTCTACGCCTTCGCAGAGAATTTCCGTCGTTGTACCCACGAATTTTTGTGAATGATTTCGAGTTTGCTCGTTGACCAAATCGACGAGTTGCATAATACGCTTTTTAGATACTTCTTCGGGGATTTGGCAATCCATCTCGGCGGCTTTAGTACCTTCTCTCTTTGAGTAAACGAAGGTAAAAGCAGAAGAGAAATCAACCTTTTTAACAAGGTTTAGAGTATCTTCAAAATCTTCGTCCGTTTCACCGGGGAAGCCGACAATCAAATCCGTAGTAATTGCGCAATCGGGTACGTATTTTTTTAAAATATCGACCTTTCTTAAATAGTCAGCCGTCGTATAACGCCTGTTCATTGCATTAAGGATTCTGTCCGAACCGCTTTGAACGGGTAAATGCAGACAATGGCAGATTTTAGGGTTATCCGCAATGGTCTTTGCAAGCTCTTCCGAAAAATCTTTAGGGTGGCTCGTCATAAACCTTAAGCGGAATTTACCGTCTATTGCGGCAACCTTTTCAAGCAATTTATAAAAGGGAATATCGTCCGTTCCGTTTGCGTACGAGTTTACGTTCTGACCGAGCAAGGTAATCTCTTTATACCCTTCGTCCACGAGAGATTTAACTTCCGCAAGGATATTTTCGGACTTTCTTGAACGCTCTCTACCCCTTACGTATGGAACGATACAATACGAGCAAAAGTTATTGCAACCGTAGGTAATATTGACCCATGCGTTAGGATAACTCGTTCTTAAAGGGTTATCCCCTTCTACCACGCTTCCGTCACATTCGTCAATTTTAATTATCGACTTTTTGCGATGCTGTTTTTCAATTACGAAATCTTTGAGCTTGTTTAAATTATGCGTGCCGAAAATAATATCAACGTAGGGGAATTTTTCGTGTAAAACGTCTGCCTTATTCATCTGCTGGGTCAAGCATCCGCCCACGGCGATAATCATATCTCGCTTTGCCGCTTTAAGCTTTTTAAGCATGCCGATATTACCGTATGCGTGATTTTCTGCATTTTCACGTATACAGCAGGTGTTAAAAACTACGATATCGGCTTTTTCCATACTGTCGCAACTAACGTAACCAAGCTCGGATAGAATACCTGCAATCTTTTCCGATTCGTGTACGTTCATCTGACAGCCATAGGTAACTATATGATAAAATTTGTCCATAAAGTTATTATAACTTTATTTGAAGTTTTTTTCAAATAAAATGCAATAAATATTAAAACTTTTAAAATACTATTTATAATGAAAAAAAGCGTTAAAGTATTTTTATGGATATTTTCGGTTTTTGCGGCTTTGATTTTTAGCTTATTTTTTGCTTACTTAATTATTACCGCAGGTACTTCCTTAGACGTAAACAAGTTAGAAAGCTGTGAAAAAACCGTAACCGTTTACGACTTGCAGGGAAACAAAATCAAGGATGCGGCTTTAATTTCAAAGCGTAGCAACGTAAGCGTAGATAAACTTAATACAGACACTATTAATGCGTTTATCGCGTCTGAAGATAAGACGTTTTTTACACACGGCGGGGTCAACTACAAACGCATTTTAAAGGCGTTTTATAAAAACTTAACCAGCCGCTCTTTTAAAGAAGGCGCGTCTACTATCACCCAACAGCTGATTAAAAACACACACCTTAATAACGACAAGACGATAACCAGAAAACTAAAGGAAATAAAACTATCTAAACAACTCGAAAGGCGGTATTCAAAGCAAGAGATTTTGCAGATGTACCTGAACATAATTTACTTCGGACACAACTGCTACGGTTTAGAAAACGCATCACAATTCTATTTCGGCAAACCTGCAGAAGAACTAACCCTGGAACAAAGCGCAACAATCGTCGGACTTTTAAGCTCACCAAACAACTACTCGCCATTTAAAAACCCAGAAAAGTGTATTAAGCGCAGAAATTTGGTCTTGAAAAGTATGCTAAATTGCGGTTATATTGACAATTCAACGTATGAACAAACGATAAAATTACCGCTGAGCGCAATAGAAAACGAAAGAAAAAATAATTATTCCGACTACGTGACGGAAGTCTTTTACCAACTTGAAGACTGCGGAATCGACCCGTACTCAACCACAAAACACCTAAATATCTACACTTATTTTGATAAAACCGCTCAAGACGCGGTTGATAGTTTGAATTTTGAATACGACGGAACGGCAATCGTTCGAACCGTAGCAGGCGGCGTTAGCGCTTATAGAACGACTTGCAGAGAAATAAAAAGACAAATAGGTTCGACAGCTAAACCGATTTTCGTCTACGGACCTGCGCTAAACGAGAATAAAGTAAATTTATTTACAAAAATTTGTGACGAACCTGTAGATTATAACGGTTATAAACCCGAAAATTACGACAAAAAATACCACGGTTTTATAAGCGTTGAAGATGCAATAACTAAAAGCCTGAATATACCGGCAGTAAAAACCTTGAACACAATAACCGTGAATACAGCTGCAAAATACGCAAAAGAAATGGCAATCAACTTGATAAACGAAGACAGAAATCTCTCCCTTGCTTTAGGCGCTATGAGAGATGGATTGACGCTTAAAGAGCTTTGCGACTGCTACAGCGTATTCCCATCGCAGGGAAATTTTACAAAATCTTCGTTTATTGAAAAAGTTTGCGACGAAAACGGCAATATCTTATACAAAAACGAAGTTAAAAGCAATGCCGTATTTTCAAAATCGACCTGCTCTTTAATAAACCGAGCTTTGATAAACTCAACCAAAACAGGTACGGCAAAAAGACTTAGGGAATTAAATTTCGACGTTGCCTGCAAAACGGGTACTTGCGGAAATAAAGACGGAAACACCGACGCTTACGCGATAAGCTACACCGCAGAACACGTTATAGGTGTTTGGGCAGGAGATAAAACCAACAAAAAACTTGATATAACGGGCGGAAATTATTGCTGTGAACTGACGAAAAATCTGATAAAAGCAATTTATAAAAATGTTACCGTACCACCGCTCGACGTAAAAAGCGGCGTAAAAGAAATTGAATTAGATAAGGACGAATACGAGCAAAACAATAAAATTGTGCTATGCGACGACAACTGCCCCAAGCTAAACAGGCTTTTAGTTGTATGTAGCGAAAACAATTTACCAAAAGAAAAATCAAGTAGCTTTACCCGCCCCAAAATACAAAAACCGTCAATTATAGTTGATAATAACAATATATGTATTCAATTATGTCACGCGAAGTACTATGATTATATAATAAAACGCAAAGAAAATGGTAAAATTAACGAGATTTATGACGGAAAATGGAAAGAACAAATTTGTGAAAATTTACCTATCGGCGAGTATGAATACTGCGTCATACCCTACTACTCTCATAACGGACAGAAATTTTTCGGTGAAGAAATTTGGTTGCCGAAAATTAAAATTGAAAATTCTAATGTTGATAAAAATATTGACGAACAAAATATCATCCCCGATATCGTAAACAAGGACTGGTTTGACGAATCGTTTTAAATAATTATTTTTCCATAATTTGATTTGATATAGTTATTTTACAAAAATTGTAGCCGAGCAATACGCTC
>CAMAHZ010000004.1 GCA_945834965.1 uncultured Clostridia bacterium
ATGGCGTGTTTGATAGCATTGTAACGTTAATTGCAGGGGCGGGTATATGCTACAGACGTTTTTAACCACGGTCAATGCGGTAGTGCCTATTATCCTGTTGATACTGCTCGGTTATCTTTTAAAACGCTTTAAATTTCTCAATCAAAATTTTATAAAGCTCGGAAATAAATTCGTGTTTAGAGTATGTTTGCCGTGCATGCTTTTCATAAATATTTACGACAGTATGAAGAGCTTTGCAGATATAAACTGGACGGTTGCGATTTATGCGGTCGTAATGATTGTAGTTATCTTCGGGCTGGGGCTTTTAACGGCGATTTTAACGACTAAAGATAACAAGCGCAGGGGCGTAATATTGCAATGTACTTTCCGCAGTAACTTTGCGATAATCGGTCTTACACTCGTTGAAAGGTTGGGCGGAAATACGGCTATTGCCGGTATCGTTTCCGCATTTTCTATCCCCGTATTTAATATCCTTGCAGTTATTGCACTCTCAATTTTCACGGTCAAAGAACGGGCTGAAAATAGTGCGGCGGAAGGCGATTTAAATCAAGTCGACGGGGAAGGGGTTGCGTGCGAAAACGTAACCGGTGCGGCGGTCGTAAAAAAACCTGCCAAAAGGAACAGCGTTAAGACTATTTTGCTCAATATAGTAAAAAACCCGTTGATTATCGGCGTGGTCGTCGGGCTTGTTTTCGTTGGCATAAGGGAAATAGAAGTTGCTGCTTGCGGCGTACCTGCAAATGAAATTCCCTTCCGCTTTGATACTCAGCTTAAGTTTCTCTATACCGCCGTTAAAGATTTAAAGGCGATTGCGTCGCCTTTGGCACTAATCGTGCTTGGCGGTCAGTTTGAATTCTCTGCCGTAAAGGGTATGACTAAGGAAATAGTCGTTGCAACGTCTTGGCGAATATTGTTGGCGCCTCTGCTCGGTATCGGCACGGCGATACTTCTAAGTTCGTTTACGCCTTTGCATTTCGGTACTGAAGTTTATCCTACGCTGATTGCTCTTTTCGGTACGCCCGTTGCCGTATCGAGTGCGATTATGGCTGGCGAGATGAAAAACGACGAACAGCTTGCAACTCAGCTCGTCGTGTGGACGAGTATTATTTCAATAGTATCTATTTTCGCAATCGTATTCGTGCTTATGTCGTGCGGATTAATTGCGATAATATCTTAAAAAATATAGGTGAATAAATGATAAATAATGATATTTTATGTGTTGGCGTTGTAGATAGGAAAATCGACTTGTTTGAAGGAATGTATAGGGTTCCCGACGGCGTAACGTATAATTCCTACGTCGTCAAAGGTGAAAAGATATCGGTAGTCGATTCGGTAGACGCTCACTTTTCAGGCGAGTGGCTTTCAAATATAGATAAGGCGCTCGATGGAAAATCGCCCGATTATTTGATTGTTCAGCATATGGAACCCGACCACAGCGGTTCGCTTTCCGCATTCGTTGAAAAGTATCCCGAAACGGTAGTGGTAGGCAATCAAAAGACTTTCGTTATGATGGGCGAGTACTTTGGGGAAGGTTTCCCTGCAAACAGGCTCGTGGTAAAGGACGGCGATACGCTCGATTTGGGCGGTAGGGTGCTTAAATTTATTTTTGCCCCTATGGTGCATTGGCCCGAAGTTATGTTCACTTACGATGAGAATTCTGCCACCCTGTTTTCTGCGGACGCGTTCGGCGCTTTCGGCACGGGCGACGGTTGGGACGACGAAGCACGCCGTTACTATATAGGCATAGTTGGCAAATACGGCGTTCAGGTAACTGCGGTGCTAAACAAGGTCGGCGGCTATAAAATAGATACGATTGCGCCTTTGCACGGTCAAACGCTGTGCGGCGAAAAGCTTGCGCACGCAGTTGACTTATACAAGAAATGGGCAGGCTATCAGCCTGAGACGGACGGTGTGTTAATCGCGTATACTTCGGTCTACGGTCACACCAAGGCAGCCGCTCAGCTTTTATATGACGAGCTCGTTGCAAGGGGCGTAGACGCAAAGATTGTCGACCTTGCAAGAGACGACTGGGCAGAGTGCGTCGCTCAGGCGTTTAAGTATTCAAAGTTAGTCGTTGCAACGACGACGTATAACGCTACGATTTTCCCTGCCGCAAGGGAATATATAGACAGGCTCGTTGAGAGAAACTATAAAAACAGGACGGTAGCGTTTATAGAAAACGGAACGTGGGCGCCCGTATGCGCAAAGCTTATGCGTGCTCAGTTTGAAACGTGCAAGGATATTACCTTTGCTCAAAATTCGGTTAAAATTCATTCGGCGTTAAGTGCGGAAAGCAGGGCGCAGGTTATTGCCCTTGCCGACGAGCTTGCAAAATAAAATTTTATAAAGGAAGAAAAAAATGTCTAAACTAAAGCAACTTTTACAGGACTTCAAGAAGTTCATTTCACGCGGCAACGTAGTTGATATGGCGGTAGCGGTAATTATCGGCGGTGCGTTCAACGCAATCGTAACCAGCCTTACCAACAACATCATCAAGCCTTTAATCAACTGGGTAATCGCGTTGGCGGTCGGCGGCGACAGCGTAGGTTTAATCACTATGCTCAAGCCCGTATACACGAGCAGTGTTGCGGCTGACGGAGTTACGGTTACTAAAGCAATAGATATGACCAACTCTATCTATATCGACTGGGGTACGTTCATTATGAAGATAATCGACTTCCTGCTCATTGCAATCGTACTCTTCGTTATTATCAAAGTGTTTATGGGGCTTCAGAATGCGAGAAACGGTTTAACTTCCGAGTCTGCTAAGGCTGACCGCAAAAGGGCAAGGGCTATAAGGAAGGAAAAGGGTATAAGCTATAAGGAAGCTTTGGCTCAGGTTGCTCAGGAGAAGGCGGACGCAGAAAAGGCAGCGGCAGAAGAAGCCGCAAAGAATGCGCCTGCACCTGCGCCTACCACGGACGAGCTCTTAACCCAGATAAGGGATTTGCTTGCCGCACAGAACAACTCTGCAAAGAGCGAATAATCTTAATTAGTGCTATTCCCGTTGCGTTTAGGCGCAACGGGTTATGCGTTTTTTGGGAATTTACGCTCAAATAAAAAAATATTGTGTCTAAAAAATTAAAATTCTTAATTTAAACACTTTTCTTTTATCAACATATTGTGTTATAATCAAAATAGTCTTTGTAAATATTGTGTCAAACGGTAATAAAGGTCAATCCCGAACGGAATGCGGTTATTGCAAACCAGACGTTAAAGACGGCAATGACGGGCAGAAGAATCATTAAAGTTATATCTTTAAGTTTAAATCTCGTTATAAACATCGTAACGTAGATTCCGATTGCACCGCCAAGTATTGCGGAAAGTAACAGCTTTCCGTCGCCTGCGGTCGGTTTCGTTTCGTCAGTCGTAACGTCGTTTTTTATTGACAATAAAAGCATTACGGAATAGACGTTTACTGCAATGATATACGTTGCAAAGAGTATATATAGCAATATCATACGCAATTAGTATGTATTAAATCAATCCTTTCAATACGGGGGTAAGTTATGGCAAAAGTAGCTTTGGTTATGGGTTCTAAATCAGACCTTTCCGTCGTAAAACCTGCAGTTACGGTTTTAAAGAGTTTTGGGGTAGAAGTGGAAGTACGCGTAATTTCCGCCCACAGAACGCCCGACGAAGCGCACGCCTTTGCAAAAAGCGCAAAGGATAACGGAATAGAAGTTATCATATGTGCCGCAGGTAAGGCGGCGCATCTCGGCGGCGTGATTGCGGCTTATACAACCTTGCCCGTTATCGGCTTGCCTGTAAAAACGGATATGATGGGCGGGCTTGACAGCCTTCTTTCAATCGTGCAGATGCCTTCGGGTATTCCTGTTGCGACGGTGGGCGTAAACGGCGGCGAAAACGCAGGCGTGCTTGCCGCACAGATTTTGGGAATCAAGTACCCCGAAATTGCAGATAAGCTTGCTGAGTACAAGCAGAATATGAAAGATAAAATAAACGCAGACGATTCCGCAGTTCAAAAAGAAGCGGAAAATTTCTAACACGAAAAATACCCGCATACCTTGCGGGTTTTTGCATTAAAAAAACAATCTTCAAGGAGATAATTTAACATATGGAAAAGAAAGAACAGCTTTACGAAGGCAAGGCTAAGAAAGTCTATGCTACCGAAAATCCCGACTACGTAATCGTATCCTACAAAGACGACGCAACCGCGTTCAACGGTCAGAAGAAGGGTACTATCGTCGGTAAGGGCGTAATCAACAATAAGATGAGCAACTATATGATGCAGATGCTCGAAAAGAAGGGTATTCCTACTCACTTCGTAGAGCAGTTAAGCGATAGGGAAACCGTCGTTAAAAAAGTTCAGATAGTTCCCTTAGAAGTAATTATAAGGAACGTTGCCGCAGGTAGCTTTTCAAAAAGATACGGCGTTGCGGAAGGCACTAAGCTTGCAGAACCCACTATCGAATTTTCATATAAGTGCGACGAGCTTAACGACCCCCTTATCAACAACTATCACGTATTCGCATTAAACCTTGCTACCAAGGAAGAAGTTGCAACCATTACGAATATGGCGTTTGCTATCAACGAAGCAATGAAAGAATTTTTCAAGGAATTGAAGATTGATTTAATCGACTTTAAGCTTGAGTTCGGCAGATTCCACGACCAAATCGTGCTTGCAGACGAAATTTCGCCCGATACCTGCCGTTTCTGGGAAGCAGACACTTGGGATACTACCAAGCACGTCAGCCTTGATAAGGACCGTTTCCGCCGTGATTTAGGCGGCGTTGAAGACGCGTACGCAGAAATTTTCAAGAGATTAGGAATTAAATAAGCGTAACAGGTAAGACGAATAAAAAGGATAAAAACTCGTTAAAAGTCTATGAGAGAGCAGCGTATTTAAAATAAAGAAGATTTTTAAACGATGTATTTGAGAACAGAAAAACTTCCTTTTGACAGTATGCACGAAGAGTGCGGCGTGTTCGGCGTCTATTCGCAGGAAAACAGAAACGTAGCTTATTCCGTCTATTACGGGTTATACGCTCTGCAACACCGTGGGCAGGAAAGTGCAGGTATTGCCGTATCGTTTGCCGATAAAATATCTTACCATAAAGGTATGGGGTTAGTGTCGGAAATATTTGCAAACGGCAAGCTTGACGAACTGCCCGAAGGCGATATCGCAATAGGTCACGTCCGTTACTCAACGACAGGCGCAAGCCAACTTCTCAACGCACAACCCGTCGTATTTACGGGCAAATGCGGCAAAATGGCGCTTGCGCATAACGGAAATTTAACTAATACTAAACAGCTTCGCAAAGAACTCGTTGCGGCGAACGCAGTCTTTCAGACGACAATAGATTCCGAAGTTATGGCGGTTATGATAAACAGCCTTTCGGATGGCGATATTTTGACGGGTGTAAGGCGTGCCTGCCCAAAATTTAAGGGGTCGTACGCACTCGTTATTATGACGACTGACAAGCTGATTGCCGTACGCGACCCGTACGGTATCCGCCCTTTGTGTATAGGTATGGCAATCGACGATTACGTCGTTGCAAGCGAGAGCTGTGCGCTCGACGCAGTCAGCGCAACTTACCTTCGGGACGTAAAGCCGGGTGAAATCGTCGTAATCGACAGCAACGGCTTGCACTCGTATATGATGGACGACCTTCCCAAATGCAGTCAGATGTGCATTTTCGAATACGTCTATTTTGCCCGTCACGATACGGTTATGGACGGCTGCAGCGTATACGAAGCGAGAAAAGAAGCAGGCAGACTGCTTGCAAAATATTACCCCGCCGACGTGGATATCGTTTCGGGCGTACCCGATTCGGCTAACGTTGCGGCAAGGGGGTATTCCGAGCAGAGCGGTGTTCCCTTCGTTGAAGCGCTTGCTAAAAACAGGTACGTCGGAAGGACGTTCATTCAACCTGACCAAAGGCAAAGGGAAAACAGCTTGAACGTAAAAATGAACGCATTGCGTTCAAACGTAAACGGCAAAAAGCTTCTTATTATCGACGACTCTATCGTCCGTGGAACGACGATGAAAAAAATAGTAAAAATGCTCAGGGACGCAGGCGCAACGGAAGTGCATATAAGGATATGTTCGCCGATGGTTAAGCACCCTTGCCACCTGGGTATAGATATTCAGACTTATTCTCAGCTTATTGCCGCATACAGAAACGAAGAAGCGGTATGCGAAAAGATAGGGGCGGATAGTTTGAAATATTTGTCGGTTGAGCACCTGCTTGAAACGTGCAAATCGGCAAACGTAGGCTTTTGCCTTGGTTGCTTTACGGGCGAATATCCCTATTCCCCCGAAGGCGACGAAACGGATAAATTAAAATTTGATTAAAACGTTAGGAGAAAATAATGGCTATTTCTTACAAGGACAGCGGCGTTGACGTAGAGCGCGGCTATGAGGCGGTTAAACTTATGCGTAAACACGTTCAGTCTACTTATACTGAAGGTGTTTTGGGCGATATAGGCAGTTTCGGCGGTTTCTTCCAGATGCCTAAGGGTATGAAGGACCCCGTTTTGGTTGCCGGAACCGACGGCGTAGGTACTAAGCTTAAGTACGCTTTTATTGCAGACAAGCACGACACAATCGGTATCGACGCAGTAGCAATGTGCGTAAACGATATAGTTTGTCAGGGTGCAAAGCCCTTGTTCTTCTTGGACTATTTTGCAACCGGCAAGCTTTCCCCTGAAACGGTTGCAACCGTCGTATCGGGCGTTGCAGAAGGTTGCCGCCAGAGCGGTGCAGCTTTAATCGGTGGCGAAACGGCTGAAATGCCCGGATTCTATTCCGAAGGCGAATACGATATCGCAGGTTTTTCCGTCGGCGTAGTAGACAGGAAAAAGGTAATCAACGGTAGTAAGATTAAGTCCGGCGACGTACTTATCGGTATAAAGTCCAGCGGTATCCATTCCAACGGTTATTCCTTAGTAAGAAAGCTTTGGGGCGAAAATAAGGAAGAGCTTGAAAAGTACGACGAAAGGTTGGGTTGCAGAATTATCGACGCACTCTTAACCCCCACGAAGATATACGTTAATTCTATCCTTGCGCTTATCGAAAAGGTAAAGGTCAAGGGTATCGCTCATATTACGGGCGGCGGCTTTATCGAAAATATTCCCAGAATTTTCCCCGAAGGCATCGGTTGCAGAATAGACACTAAGTCCTACGAAGTACCTGCGCTCTTCAAGATTATGCAGGAAAAGGCTAAGCTTACAAAGCAGCAGATTTACAACACCTTCAATATGGGTATCGGTATGGTCGTCTGCGTTGCTAAAAAGGACGTGGATGCAACCATTGCTCAGCTTGAAAGCACGGGCGAAAGCTGCGTAGTTATCGGTAAGACTTGTAAAGGTAGCGGAGTTAAGCTCGTATGAAACCCCGCATAGCGGTATTTGCCAGCGGTGGCGGCACTGATTTTCAGTCTATAATAGACGCAAACGAAGAGCAGAGCTTTTGCGAAATTTCCTATCTTATCGCGTCAAAAGAAGGTATAGGCGCAATAGATAGGGCGCAAAAGCACGGTATAAAGACGGCGGTTTTTGCAAAAAAAGACTACCCCGATTTAGAAGAGCTCTACAACAAGCTTACCTATCTTTTAAGAATGAACAGGGTGCAGTACGTCGTTTTGGCAGGTTGGCTTAAAATCATACCCGAAAGCTTTATAAAAGCTTTTGAAGATAGAATTATCAACATTCACCCGTCTTTAATTCCTGCGTTTTGCGGTGCGGGTATGTACGGGTTAAACGTGCATAAAGCCGTTTTAGAGTACGGTGCAAAGGTATCGGGCTGTACGGTCCATTTCGTTAACGAAATCCCCGACGGTGGTGCGGTTATAGCGCAGACTGCGGTCGAAGTTCAAGACGGCGATACCCCCGAAGAGCTACAGGCTCGCATTTTAAAAGAAGAGCATAAGCTTCTGCCCTATTGCGTTAAAAAGCTGTGCGAAGGCAAAATTGTAAAAGACGGTAGAAAAGTTACAATTTTAGATTGAAATTAGTAACGGTTAATTACTTTATTGAAAAAAACTAAGGAGTTAAATATATATCTATGGAAATGAAGAAGAGAGCTTTGGTATCCGTTTCGGATAAGGCAGGCGTGGTTGATTTTTGTAAAGAATTAGTTGCTTGCGGCTTTGAAATTATCTCTACGGGCGGTACTGCAAAGGCGTTGACAGACGCAGGTTTAAAGGTTATCGGTATCTCCGAAATAACGGGCTTCCCCGAGTGCCTTGACGGAAGAGTTAAAACCCTTCACCCCAACGTACACGCAGGTCTTTTGGCTATGCGTTCCAACCCCGAGCATATGGCTCAGCTTGAAAAGCTCAACATCAACACCATAGATATCGTATGCGTAAATCTTTATCCTTTCAAAGCAACTTTAGCTAAGGGTGCAGATTTCGCGGAATGTATCGAAAATATCGATATAGGCGGTCCTACTATGATAAGGGCTGCCGCTAAAAACTATCAAGACGTTGCAGTTATCGTTGACCCTAAGGACTATGCTAAGGTTATCGACGAGTTGAAAAACGGCGGCGTAACTTTAGAAACCAAAAAGTATTTACAGTACAAAGTTTTTGCGCATACTGCGGTATACGACAGTCTTATTTCAAACTATCTTGCATCTCAGCTCGGTATCGAATATCCCGACAGCGTAACCTTTGCTTACGAAAAGGCTCAGGAAATGCGCTACGGCGAAAACCCCCAGCAGACGGCTGTATTCTATAAAGAAGAGTTTGATAGGGCGGGTAGTTTGCCTACGGCAAAACAGCTTTGGGGTAAGGAACTTTCCTATAACAATATCAACGACGCAAACGGAGCTTTAGAGCTTTTAAAGGAATTCGGCTCAACCCCTGCAGTCGTTGCCTGCAAGCACGCAAATCCCTGCGGCGTAGGTACGGGTAAGGACATTTACGAAGCGTATATGCGTGCATATACTTCCGACCCCGTTTCCGTATTCGGCGGCATACTTGCAATAAACGGCGAAGTAGACGAAGCAACCGCAACCGAAATCAATAAGATTTTCATTGAAATCGTTATGGCGCCTTCATATTCGGAAAAGGCACTTGAAATTTTGGAGCAGAAGAAAAATATCCGTCTTTTGCAGATTGAAAACATCTCTGCAAGAAGAGAGAAAACCGCAAAGGATATGAAGAAGGTCTACGGCGGACTTTTGGTTCAGCAGTACGATGAAACACTTTTAAAGGACGAAGATATGGGCTTGTTCAGCCGCAGAGCTTCGGTTGAAGAAATTACCACGCCTTCAGGCGGTAAGCGCAAGTCATACGGCGTCGGCGTCGTAACCGACCGTATGCCCACTAAGGAAGAAATCGAAGCTATGATGTTTGCTTGGAAGGTAGTAAAGCACACCAAGTCCAACGCAATCGTTATCGGCAAAGAAGGCAGAACGACGGGTATCGGTATGGGGCAGACCAACCGTATCTGGGCGGCACAGCAGGCAATTGCTCACGCAGGCGAAGAAGCAAAGGGCTCCGTTATGGCGTCCGACGCATTCTTCCCCTTCCCCGACTGTGTGGAAGAGTGCGTTAAGGCAGGCATAACCGCAATCGTCAATCCCGGCGGTTCTATCCGCGACGAACTGTCGGTAGAAGCTTGCAACGCCGCAGGAATCGCAATGGTATTCGTCGGCGACAGACACTTTAAACATTAATTATAAATACTTAAACTCTATTCAAAGGAAGAAGATATGAACGTACTCGTAATAGGCAACGGCGGCAGAGAACACGCAATACTTTTAGCCCTTAAAAAGAGCAAAAGGGTTGAAAAACTCTATTGTATGAAGGGTAACGCAGGCACTTCCGAGATAGCCGAAAACGTCAACGTAGACTTTATGAATATAGACGCAGTTAAGGAATTTGCGCTTGCAAATCCCCAAATCGACTACTACGTCGTTACCCCCGACGACCCCCTTTCAATAGGGCTAGTCGACGCGCTTGAAAGCATTGGCAAGCGTTGCTTCGGACCCAACAAGGCGGCGGCTCAGATTGAAGCGAGCAAAGCTTTTGCAAAAGAGCTTATGCACAAATATAATATCCCCACCGCAAAGAGCGCAACTTTCGATAACTACGGCGACGCACTCGACTATATAAGAAAGGAAGGCGCACCTATAGTGTTAAAGGCGGACGGGCTTGCTCTCGGCAAGGGCGTTCTCATATGCGATACGGTCAAACAGGCAGAAGAAGGTTTAAAAGAGATAATGCTCGATAAAGCTTTCGGCTCTGCCGGTAATAAAATCGTCATTGAAGAGTGCATGCAGGGGCTTAAATATACCCCCGGCGAAGAAGTTTCGGTGCTTGCCTTTACAGACGGCAAGACCATAGTCCCTATGATAACTTCTTGCGACCATAAAAGGGCAAACGACGGAGATAAGGGCTTGAATACGGGCGGTATGGGTACTTTCTCACCCTGCCCGTTCTGGTCAAAAGAGCTGGAAAAGGAAGTATACGAAAGCATAATGTTGCCCACTATGAAGGCGATGAACGCAGAAGGTAAGACCTTTAAAGGTTGCCTTTACTTCGGGCTTATGCGTACAAACAAGGGTATGAAGGTCGTTGAGTACAATTCCCGTTTCGGCGACCCTGAAACGCAGGTGGTTTTGCCTATGCTCAAGACCGACTTGCTTGACATTTTTGAAGCTGTAACCGACGGTAGACTTGCAGATATTAATATCGAGTGGGACGATGGCGCTTGCGTATGCGTAGTGCTTGCGTCGGGCGGCTATCCCGTTCACTATCAAAAGGGTAAGGAAATCACCATCGGCGACGTTGGCGAATGTACCATAGTCCACGCAGGAACGGCAATTAAAGACGGTAAGCTCGTAACCAACGGCGGCAGAGTGTTAAACGTCGTTGCAAAGGGCAAGGACGTGGACGACGCAAGAAAGAAGGCGTATGCCGCAGTTAAGAATATAAGCTGGGAAGGTATGACCTGCCGTACCGATATCGGCGTAAAATACCGCGAGGGTTAATTTAAATGATTTACAGAATTTTCGTTGAAAAAAAGGTTAATTTACAGGCGAAAAAGGTTGCCGAAGACGTTCATAATCTCTTAAAGATTGACGTTCAGGACGTAAGGCAGCTTATTAGATACGACGTGGAAGGCATTACCGAAGAAGAGTTTGCCGCCGCAGTACCCTGCGTGTTTTCAGAGCCGCCCGTCGACAACGTCTATTTAGAAAACGTTGACTTCGGCTTTGGTTACGACGTGTTTGCGATTGCGTACCTTACGGGTCAGTACGACCAGCGTGCAGACAGCGCCGCACAGTGCGTACAGCTTTTAACGCAAAAGGAACGCCCTTTAATCAAGTGCGCTACCGTATATGCGGTTAAGGGTGCGTCTGCCGACGATTTAAGAAGAATTAAAAACCACCTTATCAACCCCGTGGAGAGCGAAGAAGTCAGCCTTGAAAAGCCTGAATCTTTGGCTCACGTTGCGGTTGAAGCCGACGACGTAAAGGAAGTCGAAGGCTTTATTGCCATGTCCGATAACGAGATTGCGGCGTACCACGCAAAAATGGGGCTTGCAATGTCGGTTGCCGATTTGCAGTTCGTAAGGGATTATTATATAAATGAGAACCGCAATCCTACCGAAACCGAAATAAGGGTTATCGATACGTACTGGTCGGACCATTGCCGCCACACGACGTTTGCAACCGAGCTTAAAAATATAGTCGTTCATAGCGACAATCCCCATATAAACAGGGCGCTTAAGGAATATAGAGAGCTGTTTGCTGAAATGTATGCAACCCGCCCCGACAAATATCCTTGCCTTATGGATATTGCTACGATTGCCGTTAAAAAGCTTAAAAAGCAGGGGCTTTTAAACAATTTGGACGAGTCGGACGAAATTAACGCCTGCTCTATAAAGATTGACGCGGTAATCGACGGCGAACCCCAGACGTATACCGTAATGTTTAAAAACGAAACGCACAACCACCCTACGGAAATCGAGCCGTTCGGCGGTGCGGCAACCTGCCTTGGCGGCGCAATCCGCGACCCCCTTTCGGGCAGAACGTACGTGTTACAGTCTATGCGTGTTACGGGCTGTGCAGACCCTACCGAGCCTTTGGAAAACACCTTGCCCGGTAAGCTCCCCCAGCGCGTAATAACCAAAACTGCTGCTCACGGTTTCTCTTCCTACGGCAACCAGATAGGTCTTGCAACGGGTCAAGTTGAAGAAGTGTATCACGACGGTTATAAGGCTAAAAGGCTTGAAACGGGCTTCGTAGTGGGCGGCGCTCGCTCGGATATGATTTACCGTTCCAAACCCCAGAAGGGCGACGTTATCATTCTTTTGGGCGGCGAAACGGGCAGAGACGGCTGCGGCGGCGCAACGGGCTCTTCTAAGGCACACGACAAAAAGTCGGTGCAGACTTGCGGTGCAGAAGTTCAAAAGGGCAACGCGCTCACCGAAAGAAAGCTTCAAAGGTTATTCTTAAATCCCGAAGCAACTCGTATGATTAAAAAGTGTAACGACTTCGGTGCAGGCGGCGTGTCCGTCGCTATCGGCGAGCTTGCAGACGGTCTTATTATCGAGCTTGATAAAGTTCCTAAGAAGTATCAGGGGCTTTCGGGTACCGAGCTTGCAATTTCCGAATCTCAGGAGCGTATGGCGGTGGTAGTACCCTGCGAAATGGTCGATAGGTTTATCGAGCTTGCCGCAGAAGAAAACCTTTCCGCAACCCCCGTTGCAACCGTAACCGACGATAGAAGAATGAAGATGTATCACCGTGGCAGGGCAATCGTGGATATTTCCCGTGATTTCCTTGATACCAACGGCGTTAAGCAGATTACCGACGCTGAAATCAATGATAACGTTACCGATTTCTTTAATAAAAAAGACGTGTTCGATTTCAGGTCTACCGTTGATAATACCCTTGCACAGTTAAACGTTTGCTCCAAAAAAGGTCTTGCGGAGATGTTCGACTCAACTATAGGTGCAAAGTCTGTCTATATGCCCTTCGGCGGAAAGAATCAGTTGACCCCCGTTATAGCTATGGCGGCTAAAATAATGGGCGGAGAGACGGACGACTGTACCGTTTCCGCATACGGTTTTAACCCCGAACTCTCTTCGTCTTCGCCTTTCACGGGCGCAATCTACGCAATAGTCGGTTCGGTATCCAAGGTGGTTGCGGCAGGCGCGGATTATAAGGACGTAAGGCTCTCTCTTCAGGAATTCTTTATGCGCTTAAGGGATGATAAAAAGCGTTGGGGCGTTCCCCTTGCGGCACTACTCGGCGCACTATATACCCAGCTTAATTTAGGTTTAGGCGCAATCGGCGGCAAGGACTCTATGAGCGGTACTTTTGAAGATATAGACGTTCCCCCGACCTTGATTTCGTTTGCATTAGCGCCTGCTAAGGCGTCTGCGCTTATAACTAACGTCATCAAAGAAAAGGGTCAAAAGCTCTACCTTCTGCCTATAAAGAAGGATAATTGCAACGTTCCCGACTTTGAATACCTTAAAAAGCTCTATAGCGCAGTTTATTCTAACGTCAAAAAGGGCAATATCAAGTATGCAACGGTAGTAGAAAAGGGCGGTGCCGTGCCTGCAGTTATTAAGAGCTGTTTAGGCAACGGACTCGGCTTTGACTTCTTCGGTAACGAAAGCTACCTGTTTGCAGAGCGTTACGGCGATTTAATCGTCGCTGCCGACGATATTAGCTTGCTCGGCAACGATATAGTTAAGGTGTTTATCGGTACGACTTCCGACGGCGATTTCACCTACGGCGCGGAAAGCGTTCCTTACAAGGAAGCAGAAAATTCCTATACGGGCAGGCTTGCGCCCGTATTCCCCACGACGGCGGCTGCAGAAGGCGAGTTGCCCGATTGCGATTACGTGGGCGGTAAAAAGTACGAAAATATTGCAACTAAGATTGCAAAGCCCAGAGTATTTATTCCTGCATTCCCCGGAACTAACTGCGAGTTGGATACCGCAAGGGCATTCCGTCTTGCAGGGGCTGAACCTGAAATTTTAGTTATCAAAAACCGCTCTGCCGCAGATATCGAAGAGAGCGTTCAGGCAATAATTAAAGCAATTGATCGTGCAAATATTATTGCGTTCCCCGGCGGTTTCTCGGGCGGCGACGAACCCGACGGTTCGGGTAAGTTTATTGCAACCACGTTCAAAAACCCTGCTATTGCAGAGAGAATAATGGAACTTTTGAACAATCGTGACGGACTTGCGCTCGGTATATGTAACGGCTTCCAGGCGCTTATAAAGCTCGGGTTAGTGCCTTACGGCAAGGTAAGCCCTTTAACCGAAAATTCACCTACCTTAACCTATAACAATATCACTCGTCACGTTTCGACCATGGTAAACGTAAGGGTGGCAAGCAACTTAAGCCCTTGGCTTTCGGGTTGTAAGGTGGGCGACGTGTATTCCGTACCCGTATCACACGGCGAAGGTAAGTTGGTTGCACCCCGTGAAGAGCTTGAAAAAATGCTCGCAAACGGTCAGATTGCAACGCAGTACGTCGACTTAAGCGGCAAGCCTACTATGGTAAGCCCTTATAACCCCAACGGCAGTATGTGGGCAATCGAAGGTATTACTTCGCCCGACGGCAGAGTATACGGCAAGATGGGTCATACCGAAAGGGCTGTGGGCGAAAATCTCTACAAGAACTACGAAGGCAATTTCGATATGAAATTGTTTGAAAGCGGCGTAAAATATTTCAAGTAATCGCCGTTTGATTTAGATAAAGAAAAATAGTATTAAGGGGTGCCGCGTAATTTCTCTGCACCCCTTAAAAAATATCAAATCATTCTACTTAGAACCATATTTTCTAAACAAAACCTTTACAAACACAATATTTTGTGTTATAATACTAAACGTAACAATACAAAATTAATTACAGTAAACGAGGTCTATTTATGAAATGTATTTACTGCGGATGCGAAGATAGCAAGGTTATCGACAGCCGTTCTGCCGACGAAGGAAGGACGATAAGAAGAAGAAGGGAGTGCGTCAAGTGCGGTAAGCGTTTTACCACGTACGAAACGATAGAGGATACGCCCGTTTTAGTCGTTAAATCAAGCGGAAACAGGCAGTCCTACGACCCGTTAAAGGTAAAAAACGGCATCATTAAATCTTGCGAGAAACGCCCCGTTTCTATGGAGAAAATAGACCATATCGTAGACGATATAACCAAACAAGTCTACAACTCGATGGAACAGGAAATTTCTTCAAAGCAAATCGGCGAAATGGTTATGGAAAAGTTAAAGGACTTAGACGAAGTTGCATACGTTCGCTATGCAAGCGTGTACCGTTCCTTCACCGATATAGACAGCTTTATGGCTGAATTGCAGAAGATGATGGCAAACAGAAAATAATTTTTTAAAGGCAGTGATAAACTGCCTTAAATTTTGATATGGCTGAAAGAAAGAGTAACAAAATTAAAATAGGCAATATTTGGCTTGGCGGCGGTGAAAGCGTAAAAATTCAGTCAATGTGTACGACCAAAACTTCTAACGTGGAGGAAACGACGGCGCAGATTGAAAGGCTTTATAAGGCAGGCTGTGAAATAATCAGGGTGTCCGTTTTGGACGAGCAGGACGCCTTAGCTATCAAGCAAATTAAAATTAATTGTCCCATTCCGTTGGTTGCCGATATACATTTTTCCCACAAGCTTGCAACGCTTGCAATCGAGAGCGGGTGCGACAAGGTGCGCATAAACCCCGGCAATATCGGTGGTGAAAAGGAAATTAATATCGTTGCCGACTGTATTAAGGCGCACAAAATCCCTGTAAGAGTTGGCGCGAATACGGGCAGTATCGAAAAGACCTATCTCGAAAAGTACGGCAGAAGTGCGCAGGCGTTGGTGGAAAGTGCGCTTTATAACGCAAGAATCCTTGAAAAAAGGGGAATAAACGATATAGTAATTTCTGTAAAGGCGTCGGACGTTCCCTTGACCTATCAGGCGTATAACCTGGTTGCAAGTAAAAGCGATTATGCCCTTCATATCGGCGTTACCGAAGCAGGTACCGAAGCTATGGCGCTTGCAAAATCCTATTCGGCGCTCGGCGCGCTACTTTTAAACGGTGTGGGGGATACGCTTAGAATATCCATAACGGGCGACCCGATAAGGGAAGTATACGCCGCTAAAAACCTTTTAAGGGCTATCGGGCTTGATAAAAACTACGTCGACGTAGTTTCTTGTCCTACGTGCGGAAGATGTATGTGGGATTCAATAGCGCTTGCCGAAAAGGTTGGTCAAAGGGTTGCAAGCGTTAAAAAGCAATTAAAAATCGCCGTAATGGGCTGCGTTGTCAACGGACCCGGCGAAGCAAAGGACTGCGATATAGGTATTGCAGGCTCTTCAGAATACTGCGTAATTTTTAAAAAAGGCGAAATAATTAAAAGAGTGGCGGCAAAGGACGCAGAAACAGAATTTTTTAAGGTGTTGGACGAACTAATAAATGACTGAAAAAATTATAACCGAATTAAGAACAATTGAATCGTTAGACAGAGTTATAATCAATTCCGTTTGTTTATTAAAAGCAGAAAACTCGGTAGAAGTTGGGCTTATAACCGATAAAGCTTATACTGAAAACGACGTTGCGTCCGCAAAGAAGATTATCCGCAAATACGTGCCTGAATACTTTAACTGTTCGGTTAAGGTGACCAAGCTCACACCCGACGAGAATATGGTTGCAAAGAAAATTTTCGAAGTGATAAACGAAAGCAACCGCCAGCTCGCCGCGCTTATAACGCCTGAAGATATCAAGGTTGAAAAAACTCAGACGGGGTTTTACTTTACGATAACGGTTATCCGCACTTCGGCTTATCTCAGCGACGTTGCTCAAAATATCGCCGCACAGCTTAAAAAGTGTTTTTGCGGCGAATTTGAAGGCAGGTGTAAGGAAGCTAAGGGTAAAATCGACGATTTAATTATTGAAGAAAAACATACAAACGTAGACTACGAAATACCCATTCGTACCTATGAAATAGCCGACTTTAAGCCGCTTGAAGGTACTTCCACACCCACGACAGCGGTGTATATTGCAGACTTAAACTTCGTTGCAGACAAAGTTGTCGTCTGCGGCGAAATTATAAGCATTAGAGAGAGAACTATAACCAACTCCAACGGTAAAGAGAGAATTATGTTCAGCTTTACCATAAACGATATGACGGCAACAATGCGTTTTGCGTACTTCTGCAGGCAAAAGAGCATAGATAAAATAAGGGAATTAAAGGTGGGCGACAGCATAGTTTTAACCTGTAAAACCGAATTGTACAACGGCGAGATAAGACCTACTGCGCTAACCGTTGATTTTGGCAGAGTGCCGAACGGGTTCGTGCCTGAAAAACGGCAGTCTAAGCCCGTGCCTAAGTATTACGAGACAGTCTTTCCCCAACCTTATATCGACTTTACTCAAAACGATTTCTTTACGGATACGAGCCTGCCCGACTGCCTTACGCAGAACAATTTTGTAGTATTTGACCTTGAGACTACGGGGTTAAACAGTTCGCCTTCAGGCGGCAATATGGATAGAATTATAGAAATCGGTGCGTTTAAGATAATAGGCGGCGAAATCAAAGAGAGTTTTTCTACCTTTATAAACCCCGAAAGAAAGCTCTCTCAAGAGATTATAGGGCTTACGGGAATCGAACAGGAAATGGTAGCGGACGCGCCCACATATCAGCAGGTTATGCCCGACTTCTTCAAGTTTATCGACGGGTGTTATCTGGTAGGGCATAACGCCGCAAACTTCGACTTTAAGTTTATCGACTATTATTGCTCAATATGCGGATACGTGCCTGAGAGAAAAATATTCGATACCATACCGCTTTCTCAGCAGCTTTTAAGGCTTTCTAATTATAAGCTTAACACGGTTGCCGATTACTTTGGAATTACGTTCAATCACCATAGGGCGATTGACGACGCTTTGACCACGGCAAAGATATTCATAGAACTTATAAAATTAAAAAAATCTTTACCAAACCTATGCTAAAACTTGCCAAATGAAAACGGGTGTGTTATAATTATAACAAGCTTAATACTTATTTAATAAGATTGAGTGCCTTGACGGGCACTCAATCGTCGTAATAAAGGAAAATTATGAATTTTAAACCTTTAGAAGAAGTAACCGAACTGCTTGAAAAAATTGCTCAGCCTATGGGCATTGAAATCGTAGAAGTGGCGTTAGATAATAAGCAAGACGCTTTAACCGTATTCATTGAAACGGCTGACGGGGTCGACCTCGATACTTGTGAAAAATACCACAACGCAATATCCGACCCGTTGGACGACCTTGACCCGAGCTTTGGCGAGCCGTATACGCTTAACGTATCCAGCCCCGGGCTTGACAGGCCGTTTAAGACCAACCGTGATTTTGAAAGGAATTTAGGCAAGGAAGTTGAAATCAAGCTCTACGCACCTTTAAAGGGCAAAAAGTTTTTAGAAGGTACGTTGGATGAATTCGACGATAATTCAGTTACGATTACCACTTCGAAAGAGACGGTTAAAATACAGCGCAATAAGATTGCAAAAATCAATAAAGCAATCAAGTTTGACGATTAATCCGCGCTAAATATTAATAGCTCGGTACAGGCAATTTAGATTAAATCAGGAGAAAAGAAAAATGGTTAACAAGGATTTTTTCGCGGCTTTAGCAGAACTTGAAAGAGAAAAGGGTATCCCCCAGGAAGTATTTTTAGAAGCGCTTCGCAACGCTTTGGTTTCGGCTTGTAAAAAGCAGGCGCAGGGTCCCGTCGGCGAAGTCGACGTCAAGCTCAACCCTGAAAAAGGTTCTATCGAGTTCTATACGGTTAAGACCGTAGTTGAAGAAGTTGCGGATAAAGATACCGAAATAACTTTGGAAGAAGCTCACGAAATTAAAAAGACGGCAAAAGTGGGCGACAAGCTTACAGAAAAATTCGTTCCCAAAGATTTTTCACGTATTGCCGCACAGACTGCAAGGCAGGTTATCTTGCAGAAATTGCACGAGACCGAGCGCGACGCCGCTATGAGCGAATTTTCCGATAAGGAAGGCGAGCTCGTCGTCGGTACGATTAGAAAGATTGACCTTAAAAACGTATACGTTGAACTCGGCAAAGGTCAGGTTGAAGGCTTGATGTTGCCTTCCGACCAGGTTCCCGGCGAAAAGTACAACGTAAACGATAAGATTAAGGTTTTCGTTAAGCGTGTTAAGAGCGGTTTCAAGGGTGCGCAAGTGCTTGTAAGCCGTTCGTCTGCAGGGCTTGTACGCAAGCTCTTTGAAGAAGAAGTGCCTGAGATTAAACAGGGTACGGTTCAGATTAAGGAAGTAAGCAGAGAAGCCGGTGCAAGAACCAAAATCGCTATCTATTCCGAAGACCCCAGAGTAGACGCTATCGGCGCTTGCGTAGGCAACAAGGGCGCAAGGGTAAACGCCGTGGTTGAAGAACTTAACGGCGAAAAAATCGATATCATTCCCTGGAGCGAGAATCCTTTGGAATTTATCGCAAAGGCTCTTTCCCCTGCAAAGGTTATTTCCGTAACTCAGCTTGAAGGCGAAAATACGGCTATGGCGGTCGTACCCGACGACAAGCTCTCTCTTGCAATCGGCAGAGACGGTCAGAACGCCCGTCTTGCGGTAAGACTTACCGGTTGGAAGATAGACGTTAAGAGCGAGTCTGCGGCAGCAAAGCTCGGCTTTGGCGTTGGCGAAGAAGAAACGGGTGAGCAGGGCGAAGAATAATTTATGCCTAAGGTTAAAAAGATTCCTTTAAGGCAGTGCATTGCCTGCCGTTCTCTTAAGGAAAAAAAGGCGATGCTCCGTATCGTAAAAGATGCGGACGGAAAGGTATTTTTAGACTTTTCATCAAAGGCGTCGGGTAGGGGAGCTTATATCTGCGACAATCCCGACTGCATTAAAAAATTAAAAAAATCCCGTCTTTTGAATAAGACTTTCGCTTGCAGTGTGGACGATAGCGTTTACACGGCAATCGAGGAGGAATACTTTGGACGACAAAGTTAAAACTTATATAGGCTTTTGCCTTAGGGCGAGAAAAATTGCGTTAGGCAGCGGTTCGGTAGACCTGCTAAAAAAGGGCGTTTACCTTGTGTTGGTCTGTTCAACCGCATCGGAGAACACTTTCAAGCTTGCAGTTAAATTTAAAAACAGGTTTAATTGTCCGCTTATCATTTGCAAATCCGGGCTTGAGAACGCCGTCCATAGGGAAGGGTGCAAGGTCGCCGCAATAAAAGACTACCAGCTTGCAAAAGCCATTTGCGATAACGTTGGTGAAGATTACGAATTGTTTACGGAGAGGTCATAAATAATGGCAAAAAACTATGAGAACATTGTAAATATATCAAAGGTGCTGTCTGACGGCACGGCTAACGAGCTTATTAAAAAGGTTTCGTCGGCTGAAAAGGCGGTTGGCGATATTTTAAAACGCCTGACCGAGCTTGACAATGCCCGCATAGCAAAGCGCGCCGAAGAAGAGAGAATTGCAAAAGAGGCGGAAGTTGCAAGTGCGCAACAGCCTGCTGAAGAGATTAAACCCCAGGTTGCCGAACCCGTTTCGGTGGAAACTTCGCCCGTAGAAGAAATTAAAACTGCCGAAGAAGAGCCTAAAAAGCCTGAAGAAAAGGTTGTAAAGAGCGAAAAGGTTGAAGAAAATAAGGCGGAGCCCAAGCCCGAAGTAAAGGCAGAAACCCCTGCGGCTGAACCTGAAAAACCTGCAAAGCCTGCAAGACCTTCGTTTATAGTTGCAAAGGCGTCTCAGGTTGCACCTAAAACGTACGTCAACAAGGATAACGGGGCAAGGCAGGAGAGGCCTAAAAATCCCGCATACGGTGGTCAAAAACCTGCAACGGGCGGCGCTAACAGACCGGCACAGCCCAAATACGTTGCACCTGCGGCACCCCAGCCTACCAAGCCTGCGTCAAAGGCGTTTGGTCCTGACAAGAAGAAACAGTCCTATGAAAAGACTTACGTTGAAAAGGACAGGCACGCAATATCAAAAAGGGCGCTTGCTAAACAGCAGGGCGTAACCGTTGACGACTTCGACGAAGATAAGAGCGGATACAGAAAGTTAAGGGTTAAAAAGGCAAAGGGCGCACAGTCTGCACAGACTATTAAAATCGACCACGCAGTAGTAACCACCAACGATATCCCCTTAAAAGTGCTTTCAGAAAAAATCGGCGTAACCGCCGTAGAAATAACCAAGATGCTCTTTAAAGAAGGCATTATGAAGACCGTTAACGAGTCTATCGATTTCGATACGGCGGCAATACTTGCGGCAGGTATCGGCGTAGAGCTTGAATATAAGCCTGAAAAGACCGCGGAAGAAATTCTCTCTGAAAAGCAGGAAGATACGGTCGAAGAAATCGAAAGTCTCGTTCCACGCGCCCCCGTCGTTACGGTTATGGGTCACGTCGACCACGGTAAAACTTCGCTCTTGGACTATATAAGAAAGTCAAGCGTAACCAGCGGCGAAGCCGGCGGCATTACCCAGCATATCGGCGCGTATTCAGTCAGCGTAAAGGGTAAGAGCATAACCTTTATCGATACGCCCGGTCACGAAGCGTTTACGGCAATGAGAGCTCGCGGTGCTATGGTAACCGATATCGTTATCTTAGTCGTTGCGGCAGATGACGGCATAATGCCCCAGACTATAGAAGCAATCAACCACGCTAAGGCGGCAGGCGTTTCCATCGTAGTTGCAATTAACAAGATGGATAAGGTCGGCGCTAATCCCGATAAGATTAAACAAGATTTAACCACGTACGAGCTCGTTCCCGAAGAGTGGGGCGGCAATACTCAGGTCTGCGAAATATCCTGCAAGACAGGTCAAGGTATCGACAACCTGCTTGAAACCGTCCTTTTGGTTGCGGAAATGAAGGAACTTCTCGCCAACCCTGAAAGAGAAGCTCGCGGCGTAATAGTCGAAGCTCAGCTCGATAAGGGCAAGGGTCCCGTTGCAACCGTGCTTATTCAAAACGGTACTTTACACACGGGCGACAACATTATTTCCGGTACGGTAACGGGTCGTGTGCGTGCAATGATAGACGATAAGGGCAGGACGGTTAAGGTTGCCGGTCCTTCCGACGCGGTTTACGTTCTCGGCTTTGAAGAAGTGCCTAACGCAGGCGATTCGATTTTCGCAGTATCTCAGGAACTTATTAAGTCCGTTCTTGAAGAAAGAAAGAGAAAAGAACGTGAAGATATGATTCGCAGCACTTCCAAAGTTTCTCTCGACGACGTGTTCAATAAGATTGCAGAAGGCAATATCAAGACTCTTAACTTAATCGTAAAGGGTGACGTACAGGGCTCGGTAGAAGCAGTTAAGCAGTCCGTAATAAAGCTTTCAAACGAAGAAGTACAGGTCAAAGTAATTCACAGCGGCGCAGGCGCAATAACCGAATCGGACGTTATGCTTGCAGATTCGTCCAACGCAATTATTTTGGGCTTTAACGTCCGTCCCGACGCAAAGGCAAAAGCTACTGCCGAAGCAAGCAAGGTCGACGTGAGAATGTACAGAATTATCTACGACCTTTTAGACGACGTAGAAGCCGCATTAAACGGCATGCTTACGCCCAAATATCAGGACGTTTATCTCGGCAAGTGCGAAGTGCGTCAGACGTTCAAAATCACGGGCGTCGGCAATATTGCAGGTTGCTATGTGTTGGACGGCAAAATCGTCCGTGGCGGCAAGCTGAGAATTTACCGCGACGACGTGTTGGTCGTAGAAGGCAACGTTCAACAGCTTAAGCGCTTTAAAGACGACGTTAAGGAAGTTGCCAAGGGCTATGAGTGCGGTTGCGCAATCGAAGGCTTTAACGATATCCGTGTAGGCGATATTATCGAGTGCTATTCGGTTGAACAGATAACCGCAAAGAAGTAATTACTTTTTGGAGTAGAAATGAAGGGTAACAGGGGCGAGAGACTGTCAAGTCAATTTCGCGAAGAAATTTACAACGTAATCGCATACGATTTAAGGAATAAGCATCCCGAGCTCAGCGCTATTATAAGCATAACGGAAGCAGACGTTGCACCCGATTTAAAGACGGCAAAAATTTACGTTAGCATTTACGATACTAACGCCGAAAGAAGGCGTGAAAGCTTTGCCGTCTTATGCGCTAACGCAGGGCATATCAGGCACTCTTTGGCACAGGTATTAAGGTTGCGCACCGTACCTGAATTAAGGTTTATTCTTGACGAAAGTATGGAATACGGCGAAAAGATAGACAGGCTTTTAAAGAATATAGAAAACGAAGAGAGCAATTCCGATGAGAAATAATTCGTTGAGTGAAATAGCGGCGATTTTAAAGGGAGCAAAAACCGTAATCGTAGCCTGCCACGTTCGCCCCGACGGCGACGCGCTCGGCAGCGGGTTCGGTCTATGTAAAGCTCTGCAAAACGCTGGCAAAAAAGCGTATATGCTGCTTGAAGAAGCGCCCCCTAAGCGTCTTTCGATTTTATCGGGTATGGACGTTTACTATTCTCAATTGCCCGTTGCTCTCAATGAAATTGATTTATTCGTGACCGTAGATAGTGCAGAACTCAACAGAATAGGCGGTTTTGAGATAACCTATTTACAGTTTAAGGGCAAGACGTTGAATATCGACCATCACGTCTCAAATCAGGGATTTGCAAAGTACAATTACGTCTTACCTGACAGCACGGCAACGTGTGAAATTCTGCCTTCTATTTTGCAGGCGGCAGGACTTGAAATAACCAAAGAGATTGCCGATTTGCTTGCAATGGGCTTGCTGACGGACAGCGGTAACTTTTCGCATAAAGACGTAAGCTCTAACACCTATAGGGTTGCCGCACTTTTAAAGGACTGCGGTGCCGATTTGTACGAAATCGGGTATAAGATGTTTAATTGCCAGTCAAAGGCAAGGGCAACGCTATATAGAAGAGTGCTCAATTCAATGCGTTTTGAGTTAGACGATAAACTCGTATTTATGACGGTAACTCAAAAAGATTTTGAAGAAACGGGCACGGATAAGAGCCAGACGGAAGGATTCGTAGATTACCCCTTATCAATCGAAGGCGTGGAAGTTTCGGTTGCGATAATGGAAGTAAAGAGAAATCAATACAAGGTTTCACTCCGTTCGCGCAGGGCGGACGTTAACGCCGTTGCGGCAAGGTTTGGCGGCGGCGGTCACGTTCTTGCAAGCGGCTGTATGCTCTGCTGTGAGATAGAAGAAGTAATCGATAGAATTACTCACGCCGTAAATCAGCAGTTATGAACGGAATAATAAACGTAAATAAGTTGCAGGGCGTATCTTCTGCAAGAGAAGTTGCCCGTATCAAACGCATAACGGGTATTTCGTGCGGACATATGGGCACGTTAGACCCTATGGCAAGCGGTGTTTTACCTATTGCGGTAGGTAACGCAACAAGGCTTTTCGATTATCTTTTAACCAAGACTAAAACGTACGTTGCAACCTTCCGCTTCGGGGAAGAATACGATACGTTGGATACGACGGGTACGATATTAAAAAGCGGCGGAAGGATTCCTACCCGAGAAGAGATAGAAAAAGTTATTCCCACGCTTACGGGCGAAATAATGCAGATTCCGCCCAAGTATAGTGCAAAAAACATAGGTGGAAAGCGTGGTTATCAGCTTGCCCGTGCAGGCGTTGAATTCGAGCTTCCGCCCAAAAAAGTAAAAATTGATACAATAAACCTTTTAGACTTTGAAGGGAACGAGTGTAAGGTTGAAATTGTCTGCGGCGGCGGAACGTACGTCCGTTCAATAGGAAGGGATATGGCTTGCGCACTCGACACCTTTGCGGCAATGAGCTCGCTTATAAGGACGGCAAGCGGACCTTTTAATATCGAAAATTCGGTCAACACGGAAGAGCTTACAAGCGAAAACGTAGAAAGGTATTTAATCCCCTGTGACGGTATAATTAATTACCCCTGCGTAAATCTATCCGAAAAGGAAGCAAAAAAGCTGTTTAACGGCATTTCAATTCAATGTTGTCAGGCAGACGGACTATATAAAATTTACGCCCCTAACGGCTCGTTTTACGGCATAAGCGAAGTGAACGGCGGAATTATGAAAGTGAGGACTAAATTATGTTAGAAATAATTGAGTACGCAAAAGACCAATACGAATTTCCTGCACTTATAGTGCTCGGCTGTTTCGATGCAATTCACGTCGGACACAGGGAACTTTTGAAAAAAGCCAAATTGCAGGCGAAGATTAACGGGCTCGATTTGGGCGTTATGATGTTCAAAGACGGTAAGAGCGGCAAGCTTTTGTATTCCTTTGAAGAAAGGGTTAAAATGCTTGAAGAGTTCAACGTCAAGTTTGTGCTTGCGATTGATTTCAACGATGATTTCAAAAAGATTGCAGCACTTGATTTCCTTGCTGAAATTGAAGATAAAATCAACGTTAAGGCGTATATGAGCGGCAAAGATTTCCGCTTTGGCGCAGGGGCAAAAGGTAAGGCGTCAACCCTTAAAAATTATGCCGAAGACGACGAGAACGGCGTTTGGTATATGAACGTAAAGGACGTCGACTTAGACGGCGAAAAAATCAGTACAACCTTGATTAAATCCTGCCTTGATAACGGCGACGTGGAAAAGGCGGCAAAGCTTTTGGGTAGGGAATATTCCTTAAGCGGCGAAGTCGTTAAGGGCGCAGGCAGGGGTTCTTCAATCGTGGGATATCCTACGGTGAATATAATTAACCCCGACTGGAAATATCCCGTTAAATTCGGCGTTTATAGCGTTAGTTGCGAAGTTGACGGAACGGTTTACAACGGCGTAGCCAACTTCGGCGATTGCCCTACTTTTGAAGATAACAGGGTTGCGCTTGAAACCTATTTAGAAGGTTACGAAGGCGATTTGTACGGTAAAGTACTCACGGTTAATTTCATTTCCTTTATACGTGAGATTGAAAAATTCTCTTCTGCAGAAGAGTTAAGCGCTCAGGTTAAAGCGGATATACAATCTACGAGTGAAACGGCTGAAGAAGTAACGGAAGTTGCCGTAGAAGAAGTTGTTGCAACCGAAGAAGCTAATCAAGAAACAGCGGTTGAAGAAGTCGTTGAAGAA
>CAMAHZ010000005.1 GCA_945834965.1 uncultured Clostridia bacterium
AACTACAACAAATAAGCGGGTGCGACCCGCAGCGGGGTTTCTTAATTACTGCAACAATTGACGAACCTTTCACTCGTCAACCTTAAATAAAAGAAATAATTTTTTTCGGAAGGAATATTTAATGAAAAAAACACCTTATGCATTGATAATTATGGACGGCTACGGTCTTGCCGCCGCAGGTAAAGGCAACGCCATTTCAATCGACGGAAGTAAGAACGTAAACGAATACCTTAAAAACTACCCTTCTGCAACTCTGGGCGCAAGCGGACTTTCGGTAGGTCTCCCCGACGGGCAGATGGGCAACAGCGAAGTCGGTCACCTGAATATGGGTGCAGGCAGAATAGTTTATCAGGATTTAACAAAGATAACCAAGGCTATCGAAGACGGCGATTTCTTTGAAAACCCTGCCCTTATTAAGGCGATGGACAACGCTGTGAATAACGGCAAGAAGTTGCACCTTTACGGTTTACTTTCAACGGGCGGCGTTCACAGCCATATCGGGCACATCTACGCCCTATTAAAGATGGCAAAGGACAGGGGCGTTAAGGAGTGCTACGTCCATTGCTTTATGGACGGCAGAGACGTCTCCCCCACTTCGGGCGCAGGCTTTATCCGTGATTTGCAGGCTGAAATGGCAAGGCTTAACTACGGCAAAATCGCTTCCGTTACGGGCAGATACTACGCAATGGACCGCGACAACAACTGGGACAGAATCGAAAAGGCTTACGATATGCTCACTCTCGGCACGGGTACCCCCTGCACCGACCCCGCTCAAGCGGTTGAAGAGAGTTATGCAAACGGCGTGACCGACGAGTTTTTAACCCCCATTAAGGTATACGAAAACGGCAAGCCCATAGGCTTAATCGAAAAGGGCGACAGCATCGTAATGTTCAACTTCCGCCCCGACAGAGCAAGGCAGATTACGAGAGCTATGTCGCAGAGAGAATTTATCGTACCCAAGGGCACGGCGTTTGAGAGAAAGACGGGCTTTTTGGAACCCGTTTACGTCTGCTTTACCGTTTACGACGCAGAGTTCAAGGACGTGGATATCGCATTCCCCAAGACGAGACTTGACAACACCTTGGGCGAATACCTTGCAAAGTGCGGCAAAAAACAGCTTAGAATTGCAGAGACTGAAAAGTACGCTCACGTAACCTTCTTCTTCAACGGCGGTATCGAAGCGCCTAACGAAAACGAAGTGAGAGACCTTATCCCTTCACCCAAGGTTGCAACCTACGACTTACAGCCCGAAATGAGCGCATACCTTGTAACCGACAAGGTGCTTGAAGAGCTTGACACGGGCGACTTTGACGTCATTATTTTGAACTACGCCAACTGCGATATGGTAGGTCATACGGGCGTTATCCCTGCGGCAGTAAAGGCTGTTCACACCGTTGACGAATGCGTAAAGAAGGTTATTGACAAAATTCTTTCAATGGGCGGTAGCGTGCTGTTGACCGCCGACCACGGCAATGCAGACAAGCTGCTCGCCGACGACGGCTCTTCGTTTACTGCGCACACCACAAATCCCGTACCCGTTGCGCTTATTTCCGAAAAGTACAAGAACGTTCAACTTCGCACGGACGGCATTTTAGCCGACCTTGCCCCCACCCTTTTAACGGTTATGGGCTTACCCGTTCCCAAAGAGATGACGGGCAAGTGCTTGATTAAGTAATTAAAAGTCAGCATTAATTTAAACGCATTTTTTCGCCCGCACAAAATTCGTGCGGGCGAGCTTATAAATTATAACGGCATATAAATAATAGTATGGAAGAAAATGAGTTGCAACAACTAAATAACGGCGAACCTGCGCCTACTAAAGCTAAGGCGGAAAGTTTTTTTACCAAGCCTTGGGCGGTTGCGCTGTGTGCAATTTTCTGCTGCGTACTATGGGGCAGTGCTTTCCCCTGCGTTAAGACGGGATATATTCTGTTCGATATAAACAGAGACCACGCACCTTCGCTTATGCTGTTTGCAGGCGTGCGCTTTACGCTTGCAGGCTTGATGGTAATTGCATTCGGCTCTATCCAAAAGAAAAAGTTTTTAACGCCTAAACCCCGTAATATGTGGCGAGTACTTATAGTTGCGCTGTTTCAAACCTGCTTGCAGTACACCTTTTTCTATATCGGGCTTGCGCACGTTTCGGGGGTTAAATCGTCCGTTTTAAACGGGCTTGGAGTGTTCTTTACAATCCTTTTCGCCTGCTTTATCTTCCGCACCGAAAAATTTAACCTTATCAAGCTTTTGGGCTGTATCTTAGGTTTTAGCGGCGTAGTGCTTATAAATTTAGGCGGTGATTTTTCCTTTACCTTTTCAATTATCGGCGAAGGGTTTTTAATCTTTTCGGGGCTTTCCGCAGCGACGGCTTCGGGGTTCGTTAAAATCTTCTCCAAGCACGAGAACACGACGGCTTTATGCGGCTATCAGTTTTTAATAGGCGGCGTAGTGCTTATAATTATCGGGCTTAGCTTTGGCGGCAGCATTAACCAAATCAGCGTAGGCGCGGTGTTCCTTTTACTGTATCTTGCATTCCTTTCCGCCTGTGCATTCACCCTGCAGGGGTATCTTTTTAAATACAACCCCGTATCCAAAGTGGCTGTCTATAAAAGCACTAACCCCCTTTTCGGGGCGCTATTTTCCGCAATTATCTTGGGTGAAAGCGAACAGCTTTTAAGTTGGTTTACCCTTATCGCAATCGCACTCGTCTGCCTTGGAATTTTTATAATCAACAAGTTTGGCGAAAGTCGGGCGTTATTTAAAAGAAAATAGGATAGTTTTCACAAAAAAATAATTAATTTTTTGTTATATTGCCCCGTTTTTCATTGTCAAATATTTTCGACCGTGTTATAATACCGTTTGTAATTGTACTTATATTGAGGTTTTAAAATGTTAAATCTTCTTGCAGCAAGTTTTGATACGCCCCAGTGGGTTGCTTATATCGTACTTACTTCAGTAGCTATCGCACTTATGTTCATTGCGGCTCTTTCCGCAATAGTTTTAGTTCTGTTACAGCAGAGCAATTCCGAAGGTATCGACGGTATTACAGGCTCAAGCGAAACTTTCTTTGGCAAAAACAAAGGTCAGTCGATTGAAAGCAAGCTTAAAAAGTGGACCTGGATAAGCCTTGCAGTGCTTGCGGTAATTGCAATCGTGTTCTACGTAGCAAGCATCTTGCTTAACGCTTAATCAAAGAAAACCTGTAGCGGAACCCGTCGGTTCCGCTTTTATTTTTTTGCAGGAATTTTTGCATACTATTATTATGGATTTAAGAAAAATTATTTTATCCGCATTTAAGAGCGGTAAACTTGAAAACAAGACGCAGAATGAAATAATTAGCTCTCTGCACCTTCCCCCTTCGTATAAAAAACCTGCAAAGGCGGTTATTAAGAATTTATCGAGCGAAGGGCTTATTATCAAGGTTGATGGCGGCAAATACGTATCCCCTGAAAAAGCCGGGGCGTTTTACGCTACCGTTAAAGCCAACGCGGGCGGTTACGCATTTTTAATCCCCGACGGATATAAAGAGCGAGAGAACGACTACTTCGTCCCTGCAAAACGTCTTAACGGCGCACTCGATAAAGACAAGGTGCTTGCAATCCCTTTGGGCAAGGGCGACGAAGCTTTGATTTTAAAAATTATCAGCCGAGGAAGAGTTAGCGTTACGGGCAGGTTGATTTACGAACGGGGCAACTACTTCGTCATTCCCGACGACAGGGCGTACGGTGCGGACGTGCTTATCCCCCGTTCGCTTTTAAAAGGCGCAGTCGACGGCGACAAGGTCGTTGCGGAAATTACTGCGCACCACCAGGATTTCGTGAACGGAAAGATTATAAAGGTTTTGGGCGCGGACGGAGACTTTATGACCGAAGAAGAAGCCATAATCGCCGCGGCAGAGCTTAACACGGAATTTCCGCCCTACGTTTTAGAGACAGCTGAAAAGGTTTCAAGCGAAAAGGTTGTTTTAGGCGACAGGGTTGATTTACGCTCGCTTTTGACCGTAACGATAGACGGCGTTGATACGAGAGATATAGACGACGCCGTGTCGCTTGAAAAAATAGGCGGCAAGTTGCGCTTAGGCGTGCATATCGCCGACGTAAGCCACTACGTAAAGTACAACGGCTGTATCGATAAGGAAGCGTATGAAAGGGGCACGAGCGTATACTTCCCCGACAGGGTTTTGCCTATGCTGCCGAAGAGCCTTTCTAACGGCGCTTGCAGCCTTAACGAAGGCGAGGACAGGTACGCAATGAGCTGTATTATGACCTTTGACGAAAACGGTAAAAAGCTTGATTACGAAATTTTTGAAAGCGTGATAAACAGCGATAAACGCCTTACCTACGACGAAGTTACCGCCGTTATCGAAAGGGGCGAAACGGGAATTGTCACGCCTGAAATTGCAGATATGCTTAAGGCTATGGCTGACCTTTGCTTAAAGCTTGAAGCGGTGAGAAAAAACGACGGCGAAGTGAGCTTAGACGTCAAAGAAGCCCACATATACGTCGATGAAAGCGGTGAAATAGTTATTCCCGACTGCGACAGGGCGTTATCACACCGACTTATAGAGCAGTTTATGGTTTCCGCAAACGAGAGCGTTGCCGACTTTGCGTTAAAGAGAAAAGCTCCCTTTTTATACCGCGTACACGAAAAGCCCACGCCCGAAAAGGTCAGCCTTTTATACGGGTTTATTAAAGAGCTTGGCATAAACGCTAAAGGAAATGCCGAAGATGCGAGCCCTAAGGACTTTCAGAAGATTTTAGAGCTTGTGGAAGATAAACCCTTTGCGCCCGTCGTAAACAAGGTTATGCTACGCTCTATGCAAAAGGCGAGATATTGCGAAGAGAACTTGGGGCACTTCGGGCTTGCAAGCAAGTGCTACTGCCACTTTACTTCGCCCATACGCCGCTACCCCGACCTGTTTGTTCACCGCGTTTTAAAGGCGCTTTTGCGCGGTGGAGACGGCGAGATTTTAGGTAAGTACGCCGCAATTTCCCCTAAGGCTGCAACCGATACAAGCGAAAAAGAAAGGCGTGCAGAGCAAGCCGAAAGAGACGTGGACGACTTGTACAAGCTTGCGTATATGCAAAAGCATATCGGCGAGCAGTTTGACGCGGTCGTCTCCGGCGTAATCGAGAGCGGAATTTTTGCAGAGCTATCCAACACGATTGAAGGATTTATTCGCATCGACCTGCTACCGAACGACTATTACGACTTTTTCCCCGAAAAGTTTTTGCTTAAGGGCAGGCGCCATTCCTTTAAGCTTGGCGACAGCGTAAAGGTTAAAGCGATAGGCTGTGATTTATGCTCTCGCCGAATACAATTTTCGTTGGTTTAACTTTACAAAGACTTATAATAAAGGTATAATATAGATAATGAGTAAACAAATTGCCTACAACAGGTCTGCTACGTTTGAATACTTTATCGAAGAGAAATACGAAGCGGGAATAGTTTTAGAAGGTGCGGAAGTCAAGTCTCTCAGGGCGGGCAACTGTAATTTAAAGGATAGCTTCTGCTTTATACGCGACGGTCAGGTGACCTTGAAAAATATGCACGTACCCGTCTACGATAAGAGCGGCGCGTTCAACTCTAAAGATTCCAAAAGGGACAGGCGGCTTTTACTGCACAAGGCTGAAATCGACAAAATCGTCGGTAAAATCAACCAAAAGGGTATGACCTTAGTCCCCATCGCCCTGTATTTTAAGGACAATTTAATTAAGGTTGAAATTGCCCTTTGCAAGGGCAAGCAGACCTTCGATAAAAAAGAAACGATTAAAAAGCGTGACCTTGACAGGGAAACGAGAAGGCAACTTAAAGATTATTAATTTAAAATTATTTAAAGGATAAACTTATGAAAGAATTAAAACTTGACAGCTTGTGCGTTCAGGCAGGTTATTCCCCCGAAACGGGCGAAAGCAGAATCCCCCCTATATGCCAATCGACCACCTTTTTCTACGGCGACACGCAGGAAATGGCGGACTGCTTTGACTTAAAGAGCGACGGGTACTTCTATTCCCGACTTGCAAACCCCACCGTTGCCGCATTAGAAGGCAAGGTTGCCGCATTAGAAGGCGGCGTGGCGGCTATCGGCTGCGCTTCGGGTATGAGCGCAACTACGCTTGCGGCGTTCACCGTTGCAGGCGCAGGCGATAACGTCGTTATCTCTCAGGCTTGCTACGGCGGTACGTTCAACCTTTTCGGCACGACCCTGCCTAAGCTTGGCATAGAGTGCAGGTTCTTCAACCCCGACGATAGCGCCGAAGAAATAGAAAAGCTGATTGACGACAAGACTAAGTTTATCTTCTGCGAGACGGTTGCTAACCCTTCTATCGTCGTTTTGGACTTCGATAAGATTGCATCAATCTGCAAAAAGCACGAACTCCTGTTTATAGTAGATAACACTTTGGCAACCCCTGCTCTCTGCCAGCCTAAAAAGTTTGGCGTAAATATCGTAATTCACTCGTCTACGAAGTACTTGGACGGTCACGCGGCGGCGCTCGGCGGTATGATAGTCGATTTGGGCAACTTTAACTTTAAGGGCAACCCCAGATATTCGTCTATGAATATCCCCGACGAGAGCTATCACGGCTTGGTCTATGCCGACCTGCCCGTAGCCTTTGCAACCAAGTGCAGGGCGCAGATGATTAGAGATATAGGCGCAATTATGGCGCCTATGAACGCATATATAACCTATCTTGGCTGCGACACTTTGGCTCTTAGAATGGCAAGACATTCTTCCAACGCTAAAACGGTTGCCGCATACCTTAGCAAACACCCCAAGATTGAATGGGTTAAGCACGCATCGCTCCCCGACAATAAGTACCACGCTTTGGCTGAAAAGTATTTACCCAACGGTCAGGGCGGTATGATGAGCTTTGGCATAAAGGGCGACGTTAAAAAGTGCGCAACCTTTATGGAAGCGCTTAAGATGATTACGCAGGAGACGCACGTTGCAGACGTGAGAAGCTGTGTGCTTCACCCCGCTTCCACCACTCACCGCCAGCTCTCTAAGGAAGATTTAGTAAAGGCAGGCGTGCCTGAAAACCTTGTGCGCCTTTCCGTCGGCATTGAAAACCCCGACGACATCATCGCCGATTTAGAGCAGGCTTTGGCAAAGATTTAACAATCAATTAAAAACTATACACCTGACCACACCTTTGCGTTGGTTTGGTCGGGCGTTTTACTTTGAGAAAACGGAAAAGAAAGATTATGCCTATCGTTATTGATAAACAACTACCTGCCTATTCCATACTAACGGGCGAAAGAATTTTCGTTATGGATAAAGACAGGGCAAGCCTACAGGACATTCGCCCCATAGAGATTGCTATATTAAACCTTATGCCCACCAAGGAGACGACGGAAACTCAGTTTATGAGACTTTTATCCAACTCTCCCTTGCAGGTAAACGTTACCTTAGTGCGCACCGCAAGCTATAACCCCACCCACACGGGGCAGGAATATTTGGACAGGTTTTATAAGGGCTTTGACGAAATAGTAGACAAAAAGTTCGACGGTATGATTATCACGGGTGCGCCCGTAGAAGATATGGAATTTGAAGACGTTGCCTACTGGGACGAATTAGTCAAGATTTTTGAGTGGACTAAGACCAACGTAACTTCTACCCTGTTCATTTGCTGGGGCGCTCAGGCGGCGTTGCACTATTTTTACGGAATAAAGAAGTACCGCCTTAAGGAAAAATGCTTTGGCATTTTTGCACACCAACGCATTTTCGACGGCGAGATTGAACCGCTTATGCGCGGCATTTCAGACGAGTTCCATATGCCGCACTCAAGGCACACGATTATTTATGCAGACGACATTAAAAAGTGCGATAACCTTAAAATTCTTGCCTACTCTAAAAGGGCAGGCGCAAGCATAATTAAGAGCAGGGACAATAGGCAGGTGTTCGTAACGGGACATATGGAGTACGACAGGGACACCTTAAAGCGCGAATACGAGCGCGATAAGGCTAAGGGATTGCCCATTAAGCCGCCTGCAAACTACTTTGCGGATAAGGAGATGACTAAGGTCAAGATGAACTGGTCGTCGACTTCTAATCTGTTCTATATTAACTGGCTTAACTACTACGTATATCAGGTTACGCCCTACGTATTATAATTGATATTTCGGCGTATTATAGTTTGAGGTGACAAATGGTTAAAGCCAAAGAGTTTATTTTTAATATGCTTAAGGGCGGCGCAATAGGCTTGGCAATGATTATCCCCGGGGTTTCGGGCGGAACGCTTGCCGTGCTTTTGGGCGTTTACGACAAGATTATTGAGAGCATTAGCGGACTGTTTAAAAACTTTAAAAAGAGCTTTTTATTTTTACTGCCCATACTGCTCGGTGCGATTTTGGCGTTTGCGGCGCTCTATTACCCCTTAAAATACGCTCTGCAGTACGCACCCTTCCCCACCATTATGCTGTTTGCAGGCTTTATGTTGGGGAGCTGCCCCGATATGATTTGGGGTGCAAAAAAGGACGGGTTTAAGAAGTTTGATATTGCGTCCGTGCTTATCCCCCTTGCGGTGGTCGTAGGCATTTGCTTTATACCTAATATGGGCAACGTTGACTTAAGCTCTGCTATGCCCTGGCACGGATATTTAGTGCTTGCCGTTATGGGCGTTTTAGCGAGCTGTGCGCTCGTCGTGCCCGGTATAAGCGGCTCTATGCTAATGCTGATTTTCGGCTATTACGAGCCGTTGCTTAGTATGATTTCGGCACTACGCACCGACTTCGGTCATTCTCTCTTAGTGCTTGCAATCTTCGCCTTGGGCGTCGTGGTCGGCTTCTTTACCATAGCAAGGCTTATGAAACTGCTATTAAACAAGTACCGTCGCTCTACTATGTGGGCAATCGTGGGCTTTGTACTCGGGTCAATCCCTGCGGTTATTATAACCTTCTTCCACGAATACGGCGTAGCTTATTTAGATACTTTGCAGATTTGTTTGGGCGTGGCAACCTTTATTATAGGCGGCGTGGCAACCTTCTTTATTGCACGCATTGCCGAAAAGAAAAAGGCTCAGCCGCAGACTGAGACGGTTGAGACGGTTGAAACGGCTGAAACAGCCCAAATATCCGATGATAAGCCGCAAGAATAAATTTATTAAAACGCGATTAGCCCGCACATATGTGCGGGCTAATTTGTTTTTTAGGTTGATATTAAGGTGATAATTTAATTCAAACTCTATCGTCACGAGCTTTGGCTCGTGACACTTTCCCTATTCTTTAGGGAAAGCAAGATTAAGGTGCAAATTTAATTATTGAGCGACTCTTTTACGTTTTTACAGCAGGCTGAAATAATCTGCAAGCACTCGTCTAAAAGCGAGTTCGCTTCCTTATCAAGCTTTTTCGTTTTGATTGCGTCGTTGATTATTACCGCTCCGTAGTTAAATGCGGAGAACAGGTTTTTGAGCATAGGCTGCTGCTCTTCGTACGATTTTCCGCTTACGACGAAATAGTCGTACACCGCCTGTATTTTTACGCCAAGCTCTTTAAACTGCGAAACGTTGCGCGTTGCGGCAATCTCTTCCGCTTTATTTTGCACCTTTTCTAATAGGTCGCAAAGCCTTAAATCTTCAAAATCCATATCTTACCTTTTTTAAAGGGGGAGACTTAAATCTCCCCCTTTATTTGTTTTATTTTATACGTTCTCTTCGTCGTCCTTGCCGTATGCAGGGTTGATGATAGGGGACATATTCTTGTAGTCCTTAACGCCCGTACCGGCAGGAATGAGCTTACCGATAATAACGTTTTCCTTTAAGCCCATAAGGGGGTCAATCTTGTTCCTGATTGCCGCGTCGGTAAGAACCCTTGAAGTTTCCTGGAAGGAAGCCGCCGACAAGAAGCTTTCGGTTGAGAGCGCCGCCTTGGTGATACCAAGAAGCACACGCTTTTGAAGTGCGGGGTTACCGCCGTTTGCGATTGCCTTCTGGTTCTCTTCTTCAACGGTGAACATATCGACCGTTTCGCCGGGAAGCAAGTCGGTTGAACCTGAATTTTCGATTCTTACCTTCTTGAGCATCTGACGAACGATAATTTCTACGTGCTTATCGTTGATGGCAACGCCCTGACTGCGGTAAACGGACTGAATCTGCTCTAAGATATAGTCCTGAACGCCCTTGACGCCTTGAACTCTCAAGATGTCCTGAGGATAGATTGAACCTGCGTTGAGCACGGTGCCGGGTGCAACCGTCTCGCCTGATTTAACCTTAAGCTCTGCATTGAAGGGAAGTGCGTAGTCCTTCTTGACTTCGCCCGTTACGGGGTCGCATACGATTACGTGCTTTAAGTTATCCGCGTCGTCAATTCTCACCTTACCGGAAACTTCGCAAAGCGTTGCGCAGCCCTTAGGTTTACGAGCTTCGAAAAGCTCTTCAACTCTGGGAAGACCCTGAGTAATATCGCCCGTTGCCGCAATACCGCCCGTATGGAAGGTACGCATGGTAAGCTGAGTACCGGGTTCACCGATTGACTGTGCCGCAATTACGCCGACCGCTTCGCCGGGCATAACGGGCGTGTTGGTAGCCATATTCTTGCCGTAGCACTTTGCGCAGACGCCGTAGCGTGACGCACAGGTGAACAACGAACGGATAGAAACCTGTTCGATTCCTGCGTCTACTATCTTCTTTGCGATTTCGTCGGTGACGAATTCGTTTTGAGCAATGATGACGTTGCCGTCCTTGTCAACCACGTCTTCGGATACGAACCTACCCTGAATTCTATCTTCAAGACCTTCGATTACTTCGCCGTTAGGTCCGATAATAGCCTTAACGACCATACCGCGGGGCTTTTTAGAGCCTGCCATACAGTCTTCTTCCCTTACGATTACTTCGTGAGCTACGTCTACGAGCCTACGGGTAAGGTAACCGGAGTCAGCCGTCTTTAACGCCGTATCGGCAAGACCTTTACGACCGCCGTGCGAAGAGATGAAGTATTCGAGAACCGAAAGACCCTGCCTGAAGCAAGACTTAACGGGTACTTCTATCTTACGACCCTGGGGGTTAACCATGAGTCCGCGCATACCGGAGAGCTGTTTCATCTGGTCGATTGAACCACGGGCGCCTGAGTTTGCCATCATCCAAATAGGATTGAACTTATCAAGCGACGCCTTGAGTGCGTCGGTAACGCTATCGGTTGCGTTATCCCAAGCGTTGATAACTGCGTTGTAGCGCTCTTCTTCTCTAAGTAGACCCCTTTGGTACTTTCTTTCAATCTGAAGAACCTTTTCTTCGGTCTGTTCAACGATTTCTTTCTTAGCTGCAGGAATGTGCATATCGAATACGGAAGTCGTGATTGCGCCGATGGTTGAATACTTATAGCCAAGAGCCTTAACCTTGTCGAGTACTTCTGCCGCCTGAGCCGCGCCGCCAACCTTGAACGAACGGTCAACTATCTGACCGAGCTGCTTTTTGCCGACTGCTACGTTCTTTCCTAAGAATTCGTAGGAAATTTCGTACTTGAGATAGTCTTCGGGCTTTTCACGCTTAACGAAGCCCAAATCCTGGGGCAGCTGGCTGTTGAAGATAATTCTACCGACGGTAGTTTTAACCGTGCCCTGTACGGTCTGACCGTAGAAGGGTGAATTCTTATCCTTGATGGTTACGATACGGCGAACGTAAACTTCGTCCTGCATGTGCAGGTACTTGGTCTGGTAAGCCATCATAACTTCGTCTTCGGAGATATATGCGTTAGGCACGTACTTTTCAGCGCCTTCTTCGCCTTCTGCACACTCGTAATACCTGTCTCCCGACCAGCGGTAGAACTTGCCTTCTTCCCTTCTTATAATGGTAAGGTAGTAAGCACCCATAACCATATCCTGCGAAGGGGACATAACGGGTTTACCGTCGGAGAGCTTTAAGATATTGTTGGAAGAGAGCATCAAAAATCTTGCTTCTGCCTGAGCTTCGATTGAAAGGGGTACGTGAACGGACATCTGGTCGCCGTCGAAGTCTGCGTTGAAGGGCGTACATACAAGGGGATGGAGCTTAATTGCTCTGCCTTCGATAAGTACGGGCTCGAACGCCTGAATTGAAAGCCTGTGAAGGGTAGGCGCACGGTTCAAAAGAACGGGGTGTTCTTTGATTACGTCTTCCAAAATATCCCATACCATGGGCTTTGCCTTTTCAACTGCGCGCTTTGCACTCTTGATGTTCTGGCACTGACCGCTCTCAACGAGTCTCTTCATTACGAAGGGCTTAAACAGTTCGATTGCCATTTCCTTAGGCAGACCGCACTGGTAGAGCTTGAGTTCGGGACCTACGACGATAACCGAACGGCCTGAGTAGTCGACACGCTTACCTAAAAGGTTCTGACGGAAACGACCCTGTTTACCGCGGAGCATGCCGGATAAGGACTTGAGCTCTCTGTTGGAAGGACCTGAAAGAGCCCTGCCCCTTCTGCCGTTGTCGATTAACGCGTCAACCGCTTCCTGAAGCATACGCTTTTCGTTCTTGATAATCATATCAGGAGCGCCAAGCTCTATCATTCTCTTTAATCTGTTGTTTCTGTTAATAACCCTGCGATACAAGTCGTTAAGGTCGGAAGACGCAAATCTGCCGCCGTCGAGCTGTACCATGGGGCGAAGTTCGGGGGGAAGCACGGGAAGGACGGTTAAAATCATCCATTCGGGCTTATTGCCGCTCTTTCTGAAGGACTCAAGAATTTCGATTCTCTTAACAGCCTTAAGCTTTTTCTGGCTTGCGTTGGAAGTTTCGATAATTTCCCTGGTTTCCTTGCATTCCTTTTCGATGTCAACAGCCATCAAAAGTTCGCGGATTGCTTCTGCACCCATACCGACTTTAAGACCCGTGGTCTCGCTGTCGCCGTATTTTTCTTCGATTACTCGTAAATCTCTGTCGGTGATTACCTGCTTGTATTCAACCTTTTTAAGGTTGCCGCGAGCGTCTTCAAAAACCATAGCCTGGTTGCCGGGGTTGATTACGACGTACGCCGCAAAGTAGATAACCTGTTCCAAATCCTTAGGGCTCATATCGAGCACTAAGCCTATTCTGGAAGGCACGCCGCGGAAGTACCAGATGTGGGACACGGGAGCCGCAAGCTCGATATGACCCATTCTCTCTCTTCTAACCTTAGCGCGGGTTACTTCAACGCCGCACTTTTCGCAGACGACGCCCTTATAGCGGATACGCTTATACTTACCGCAGTGACATTCCCAGTCCTTCATCGGTCCGAAAATTCTTTCGCAGAAAAGACCGTCTCTTTCGGGCTTCTGGGTTCTGTAGTTGATGGTTTCGGGTTTGGTTACTTCGCCTTTAGAAAGTTCCCTGATTTTTTCGGGAGAAGCTACGCCTATTTTAATTGAGCAAAAATCGTTTAATTCAAACATTTATATTACCTCCCGCTTAGTCGTTATCCTCGTCGTCTTCGTCGAACAACGTGAACTTATCGCCCAAGTCGTCGTCGCCGAAATCGTCCATATCGTCGTCGCTGAACAAGTCTTTGCCGCTGAATTCGTCTTCGTCGTCACCTTCGTCAAACAGCGAGATATCGCCGAACTCTTCGTCCTCTTCTTCGCCGTGAGAAGTGAGTTCCAACTCTTCTTCGGGAAGTTCCTTTTCCTTGTCCTCTTGTTCCCTTGCCTTTGCGTTGGGAATAGCTTCGTCGTCTTCGTCAAGCTCGTGAATAATAAGCTCTTCACCGCTTTCGGTGAGTACCTTAACGTCGAGTGCGAGAGACTGAAGTTCCTTTAAAAGCACCTTGAACGCTTCGGGAATACCGGGTTCGGAAATGTTGTTACCCTTAACGATTGATTCGTAGGTCTTTACACGACCGACGATATCGTCTGACTTAACGGTGAGAATTTCCTGCAAGATGTGCGCCGCGCCGTATGCTTCCAACGCCCAAACTTCCATTTCGCCGAAACGCTGACCGCCGAACTGAGCTTTACCGCCAAGGGGCTGCTGAGTTACCAAGCTGTAAGGACCTATGGACCTTGCGTGAATCTTATCGTCGACAAGGTGGATAAGTTTAATCATATACTGTACGCCGACGGTTACCCTGTTTTCGAAAGGTTCGCCCGTTCTGCCGTCGTACACCTGAATTTTACCGTCGACCGCACCTTCGGGGTTGACGATGTTGTTCTCTTTAAATAACTGCTTAATATCCTGCTCGGTTGCGCCGTCAAATACGGGGGTTGCAATCTTCCAGCCGAGCTGTTTGCAGACTAAACCTAAGTGAACTTCGAGCACCTGACCGATATTCATACGGGAAGGCACGCCAAGGGGGTTTAATAAAATCTGCAAAGGAGTACCGTCTGCAAGGAAGGGCATGTCCGCCTGGGGCAATACTCTTGAAATGACGCCCTTGTTACCGTGACGGCCTGCCATCTTATCGCCGACCTGAATCTTTCTCTTCTGTGCGATATATACGCGTACTAACTTAGATACGCCGGGGGAAAGTTCGTCTTTGTTCTCTCTGGTGAACACCTTGACGTCTACGACGATACCGCCTTCACCGTGGGGAACTTTTAACGAAGTATCCCTTACTTCCCTTGCCTTATCGCCGAAGATTGCACGGAGAAGTCTCTCTTCGGGGGTAAGCTCGGTTTCGCCCTTAGGGGTAACCTTACCGACGAGAATATCGCCGGGGTGAACTTCCGCACCGATACGGATAATACCGTTTTCGTCCAAATCTTTAAGTGCGTCTTCGCCGACGTTGGGGATATCTCTGGTTATTTCTTCAGGTCCTAACTTGGTGTCCCTTGCTTCGGTTTCGTGTTCTTCGATATGAATAGAAGTGAACACGTCGTCCTGAACGAGCTTTTCGGAAATAAGGATTGCGTCTTCGTAGTTGTAGCCTTCCCATTCCATATAGCCGATTAAGATATTTTTACCGAGTGCAAGCTCGCCGTTGCTGGTTGCGGGACCGTCGGCAATTATTTCGTTCTTTTCAACCCTGTCGCCCGTGTTGACGATAGGTCTCTGGTTCAAGCAGGTGTTCTGGTTAGAACGCTCGAACTTCTTTAATTTATATTCGGTAACTAAACCGTTGTCTTCCCTAATCTTAATTAAATCGGACGTGCTGCCGACTACGACGCCGGCTTCCTTTGCACGGACGATTACGCCGCTGTCGCGTGCGATTGCCGCTTCGATACCCGTTGCAACGATAGCGTTTTCCGTCTTCATAAGGGGAACTGCCTGACGCTGCATGTTCGAGCCCATCAACGCACGGTTGGTATCGTCGTTTTCAAGGAAGGGAATAAGTGCGGTTGCAACTGAAACGAGCTGCTTAGGGCTGACGTCCATATAATCCATATGGTCGGGGGTCATCTGGGTAATTAAATCCTGATGACGGCAGCCGACTCTGGCGTTGGTAAAGTGACCGTTTTCGTCCAAAGGTTCGTTTGCCTGTGCAACGACGTATTTATCTTCTTCGTCTGCGGTGAGATAATCAACGTGGTCGGTTACGGTTGCTACGCCGTTTTCGTCCTTAATAACCTTTCTGTAAGGGCTCATAATAAAGCCGTATTCGTTTACCTTAGAGAAGGTTGCAAGCGAAGAGATAAGACCGATGTTCTGACCTTCGGGGGTTTCGATAGGACACAATCTGCCGTAGTGCGAGTGGTGAACGTCACGAACTTCAAAGGTTGCTCTGTCACGGTTTAAACCGCCGGGACCGAGTGCGGAAAGCTTACGCTTGTGGGTAAGTTCTGCCGCAGGGTTGGTCTGGTCCATGAACTGAGAGAGCTGAGACGAACCGAAGAATTCCCTGATAACTGCCGATACGGGACGAACGTTTACAAGCCCTGAAGGGGTAACTTCCATTGCGTCCTGCGTTGCCATTCTCTCTTTGATAAGCTTTTCAAGACGGGAAATGCCTATGCGGAGCTGGTTGGTTAATAGCTCGCCGACCGAACGTACGCGGCGGTTGCCCAAGTGGTCGATATTGTCGATAGTGCCGATGCCGTACTGCAAATCGATGTTGGAAGAGATTGCGGCAACGATATCGTCTACCGTGATGTGCTTGTGGCACAATTTTTCGATAATGGGTTTAATGGTCTTCTTTTCGTCGGAATCGAGCGTTTCCTTATCGCTTGCAAGAAGCGCAACGAACGCCTTACATGCTTCAACGAACTTAATTCTCTGGTCGCGGCGCTTTTCGCGGTTCTTCTTCTCTTCGGGCTTTTCGTCCTCGGTTTCTTCGACTTCAACCGTGTAGTAAAGTGCGTTAATTCTATCCAGATACTTTGCGGCAACTTCTTCGCAGGAAGCGGTTTCACATTCCTTAGCGATTTCGTTGCAGAATACGAAGTTAGGATAATATACGGTGGGAAGAAGCCCGAAAATCTTGGGGTTCTTATCGGAAAGAGCAGACCAGTTTACGCTGTAGTTACCGATAATCTTGTGCTTGATTTCGCCCTGCTCAGGGTCGTTGACCCAAACGCGGACTGCGTTAGCACCGTCGATATTTACGCCTGCGTCCTGAATTTTTACAGCCAACTCTTCGGAGACGATTTCGCCTGCGGTTGCGATAATTTCGCCCGTTTCAGGGTTTAATACGTCTTCTGCAAGCTTGCAGCCGGGAAGGCGGTAAGCCAAGTTGAGCTTTTTGTTGAACTTATATCTGCCGACCTTAACCACGTCGTAACGTCTGGGGTCGAAGAATAAGTTGTTAAGGTGCTGCCTTACGGAAGCTTCGGTGGGGACTTCGCCGGGGCGGAGCTTTCTATAAAGCTCTACCAAGCCGTCGCCTTCGGACTTAGTGGTATCCTTTGCGATAGTGTTCTTTATCATCTTGTCGGAATCGAACAAGTCTAATAAGTACTTATCGGAACCAAAGCCCAAAGCCCTTAAAAGTACGGTAGAGCAGATTTTACGCTTTCTGTCTACGTGTACCCACTGCACGCCCTGTGCGTCCTGCTCGAACTCAAGCCATGCGCCCCTGTTGGGAATTACGGTCGTGCCGTACATTTCCTTACCGGTCTTGTCCCTTTCCATAGCGTTGTAGCTGCCGGGGGAACGGACGAGCTGAGATACGATTACACGCTCTGCGCCGTTGATGATGAACGAACCGGAATCGGTCATCTTGGGGAAATCGCCCATAAAGACGTCGGATTCGATAATTTCGTCCTTTACTTTGTTGACGAGCCTTACCCTTACGTGAAGGGGAAGAGCGTAGGTTGCGTCGCGGTTGCGGCACTCCTTCTCGTCATACTTAGGTTTTTCGTCAAACCAGTGGTCGAGGAAATACAATTCGAAGTGGTCCGAATAGTCGGTAATGGGCGAGAAATCTTCAAAGACTTCGCCTATACCTTCCTCAATGAAAGTGCGATAGCTCGCTTTCTGAATCTCAACCAAGTCAGGAATGTCGATGACTTCGTTAATCTTGCCGAACTTACGCCTTTCGGTCTTGCCATACTTGTGAATCGGTAAATTCATTAAACGGTTTTACTCCTTTACTTTGTTCTATCACGTGTTTGGCGATTATGCGTATATATCTTTTCACCGCAAAAAATCTAACGTTACCAAATTTAAATCGGGGTTGGGTCGAAATAATTTTTTCAACCGTCTTGACAAAATTCCGCCGCAAAAAAATTTTTTTACTTGAAAGAATTATGCCCACGCCCTTTACATTTTATATTATATAGTGTATAATTTTAACGCAAATGCGACTTGATTTGCCAACGATTTTGCCCTAAAGAATAAGGTGAAATAGGCAAAAAGTGCATAAAACGCATTGTAATATAGGTTAAATTATATTACTTATAAAACTTGCTGTCAAGTCATTTTTTTTATTTTGCAAATTTAATTTAAAAAAGCCCCTTTTATGGTTGAAAATACGATTAAAAAAGGGGTTAAAAAGTTTGGTATTATGCGTATTGATAAATTTTTAAAGGTTTCCCGAATACTAAAAAGGCGCACCGTGGCAAGAGAAGCCTGCGACGGCGGTAAGGTGATTATAAACGGCAGAGAAGTTAAGCCGTCTCACCAGATTAAAGTCGGCGACGTGGTTGAGATTGACTACGCAACGGGCGTTTTGAAATTCAAAATTTTAGAGATTAAAGAGACTGTTAAAAAGGACGAAGCAGCGTCGCTGTACGAGATAATTACGAATGTTTAAGCTGTTACTTTCCAAATTAAAAGAATCGATAATTTCCATTCTGCCCGTAACGCTTATCGTTTTGATTCTGTCCTTTACCCCTGCGGTTGATTTGACACCCACAGAGACTTTGGTCTTTTGCCTGTGTGCGGTAAACCTTATTTTGGGCATGGCGTTTTTCAATCTCGGCGCGGACATTGCAATGACGCCTATGGGCACGCAGGTGGGTACGGGTCTTACCAAATCCAAAAAGGTATGGCTGCTCGTTTTGGTGTGCCTTATAATGGGCGTTTTAATCACCGTGGCAGAACCCGACTTATCCGTCTTGGCAGAGCAGGTTAGCTCGGTAATTAACAGCACTGCGCTTATTATCTGCGTCGGCGTAGGCGTGGGAATATTTTTGGTTATCGGCGTACTTAAAATAGTATTCCACGTAAACCTTTCGTTGCTTTTAATGTTCTTCTACCTTGCCCTGTTTTCCCTTTGCGCAGTACTCGCCGAAAACGGCAAGTTTGAATTTATTCCCCTATCCTTCGATTCAGGCGGAGTTACGACGGGACCTATAACCGTACCCTTTATAATGGCGCTCGGCGTGGGCATTGCAAACACAATCGGCGGCAGGGGCGCAAGCGAAAACAGCTTTGGACTTATTGCGCTCTGCTCGGTCGGACCTATGGTTGCGGTTATGGCACTCTCGCTTTTAAGCGGCGGCGAACTCAGCTACACCCTGCCCGATTATTCTATAAGCGCAGGCATAGGGCATAATTTATGGCACGTCGTGGGCGAGAACGCGCTTGACGTACTTAAGGCTTTGGGGCTTATCGTACTCTTCTTCCTTATACTGCAATTCACCGTATTAAAGCTCCCCAAAAGAAAGCTTTTGCAAATAGGCATAGGAATACTGTTTACCTTCTTCGGCTTGGTGGTGTTTTTGTGCTCGGTTACCGTCGGGTTTATGCCTATCGGCTTTAAGATAGGTCAACAGCTTGCCGAAACTAATCAAACTCTTCTTGCGGTTATGGGTTTTGTGCTCGGTATGGTCGTAGTACTTGCCGAACCTGCCGTACACGTTTTGAACAAACAGGTTGAAGAAGTGACGGGCGGCGGCGTTAAAAAGATTGAAATGCTAATCGCACTCTCCGTGGCGGTCGGCATATCCATCTGCCTTTCGATAATCAGAATGATTTACAACTTCTCGATTTTGTACTACTTAATCCCGGGCTATCTCATCTCGCTTGGGCTTTCCTTCTTCGTGCCTAAGATATATACGGCGATTGCCTTCGACTCCGGCGGCGTTGCAAGCGGACCGCTGACTTCAGGCTTTATTCTGCCTATGGCGATAGGCGCGTGCGCAATGATAAACGGCGAAGCAAGCGTATTAAGCCTTGGCTTCGGCATAGTCTCTATGGTAGCTATGACCCCCCTTATCACCATACAGATACTCGGTTTCAAGGCGATTGCCTCAAAGAAGATGCGGCACAGACTTACTATGAGAAGAATTCTTTCAGCAGACGACGAACAGATTATTTACTTTAAATAGGCGGCAATATGGCAGAATTAAAAAAAGGTATCGGCACTAAAAGGAGCGCCAAAAAGAATACCGTTACTGAGAACAAATTAGAGATACTCATAACCACCGTACCCCGCAACAAGGCTGAATACTTCGTCGACTTAATTCAGTCGTTTGAAGTTAATATGCAGATGACCGTTTTTGCAGAGGGCACGGCGGATAACGGTATGCTTGCCGCACTCGGCATTAACGACAGCGCAAAAGCGGTGATTATAAGCGTAATTCAGGAAAAGAAAATTGCAGACGCGGTTGCCACGCTTGAAGAAAAGTTTGCAACCATAAAAGGCGGCAAGGGCATAGCCTTTACGATACCTATGTCCAGCGTAATCGGCACTTTGATTTACGGATTTTTGAGCAACGATAAAACGGTAATGGAGAACAAATAATGGCAGTTAAACACGAAGTTATATTTTGTATAGTAAACGCAGGGTACTCACCCTTGGTTATGGATTCCGCACGACAGGCAGGCGCTCAGGGCGGCACGGTTATAAGGGCAAGGGGAACGGCTAATAGACAGGCGGAAATTTACTTTAATATCCCCATTCAGCCTGAAAAGGAAATAGTTATGATTTTAGTGCCTGCCACCATTAAGGACGCCGTTTTGCACGCCCTGTACAGAAACGTAGGGCTAAACACGGCGGGTCAGGGCATAGCCTTTTCAGTACCCGCAACTCAGGTCGTAGGCTTAAACACTTCGCAACAACCTATACGCCGCAAATCCGCCCCCGTTCCTGAAAACTACCTACAATCTGAAAACACCCCCACCGCTCGACAAGTCGGCGTAAACCAAACTCTTTCGGGCGAAACGCCCCGTAACGACGGGGGTAAATTATGAAGATAAGCGTTATAGTGTGCGCCGCAGGCAAGGGCGAAAGAGCAGGCTTTAACAAAAATAAGCTTTTGGTACCGCTTAACGGCGCGCCTGCTTTGCACTACACCCTAGGCGCTTTCGACGAATTCGACTGCGAATATACGGGGGGCAAGCTTGAAAAAATAGCCGTGTGCGGCGAGAACGATTGTGAGACGGCAGAGTTTTGCCGTGCGTACGGCTGGCAGGTCGTGACGGGCGGCAAGACGAGAACGGAGAGCGTATTTAACGCTTTGCAATCCGTGACGGGCGATATAGTTTTAATACACGACGGCGCACGCCCCTTCGTAACCGAAGAGATTATAGAAAGCTGCGTAGAGTGCGTTAAGGAGTACGGCAGTGCAATCTGCGCAACCCCTGCAATTGACACGGTTGCAATTGCTAAGGACGGGTATATAAGTGAAGTACCTGAAAGAAGCCGTGTATTTAACGTACAGACTCCGCAAGCGTTTTTAACCTGTGAAATTAAAGCCGCGTACGAAAAGGCGATTGAAAGCGCCGAAAGCTTTACCGACGACGGCTCGGTTTACTCCCGTTACGTTAAGCCTGCAAAAATTTGCCCCTGCGGCACTCCGCAAAATAAAAAGCTTACCTACAGGCAGGACTTTGAAAACTTTTGCAGTTACCCCACCGCTCTCTTTTTCGACGAAGGTCAGCCGAGAGTGGGGTTCGGCGTAGACGTACACGCATTTGGAAAAGAGCAAGACTTTGTAACCCTATGCGGTGTTAAAATACCCTGCGATACGGGACTTATCGCCCACAGCGACGGCGACGTTGCCGTACACGCCGTTATGGACGCGTTGCTCTCTGCGGCAGGGCTTAGGGATATCGGCTACTACTTCCCCGACAGCGACGAAAAATTCAAGGGTGCGGACAGTATTAAACTGCTTGAAAGGGTTATTGAGATTATATCCGAAAAGGGCTTTAAGCCCTTGGGGCTTTCGGTTGCCGTTCAGGCGGAAAAGCCGAGACTAAGTAAGTATATTGAACAGATGGTAGCAAATCTTGCCGCCGCAACGGGCGTTGAGAGCGAAGATATTTCGATAACCGCAGGCACGTGCGAAGGGCTTGGATTCGTCGGGCGCAAGCGCGGCATATGCGTATACTGCACGGCGGTGATTAAGGAGATTGAAAATGGCTAAACCTACTAAAGCGACCACTATATTCACCTGTTCGGAGTGCGGCGCAACCAGCCCCCGTTGGCTTGGCAGATGCCCTTCCTGCGGACAGTTTAACACTATGGCTGAAGAGATAGTTAAGCCTGCCGTAAAAAACGAAACGACGGCAAAGAGCGTTTATTCTCTTCAAGCCAAACCGCTTAAAGAGATATCCTACGAACGGTACGAGAGAGTATCTTCGGGCGTTTCGGAATTCGATACGGTATTAGGCGGCGGAATAGTCCCCGGCTCTTTAGTGCTTTTGGGCGGCGACCCGGGAATAGGCAAGTCCACCATTTTAACGCAGATTGCGGCGCACCTTTCAAAGGCGCACAAGGTTTTATATTTTTCGGCTGAAGAGAGCTGTTCTCAGGTGAAAATGCGCTGTGACAGGTTGGGCGTTGGCGGCGAGAATATGCTGCTTGTAAACGCCACCTGCATAGACGGACTTGAAGAGCAGTTGAAAGGCGTTGAGTTCTGCGTAATAGACTCAATTCAAGCGGTATACACGGACGAGATGTCGTCTTCGTCGGGCTCGGTCGGTCAGGTGCGCGAGTGCGCAACCAAGCTTATGAGAATTGCTAAATCGCAGAATATCACCTTCTTTATAATCGGTCACGTGACCAAGGAAGGCGCTTTGGCAGGACCGAAAGTCTTAGAACACGTTATGGACACCGTACTGTACTTTGAAGGTGAAAATCAGGAAAACTACCGCATATTAAGGGCGGTTAAAAATAGGTTCGGCAACGTTTCGGAAGTGGGCGTGTTTGAAATGACGGGCGAAGGAATTATACCCGTCACCGACTATTCGGGCATATTCCTTTCCGAAAGCAGGGGCGAAGAAGCAGGCTGCGCCGTTACCCCCGCTCAAACAGGCAACCGCTGTATGAACGTTGAAATTCAAACGCTTATAAACCGCACGGCGTTCGGTCAACCGAGAAGAATGTCGCTCGGCGTGGACTACAATAAGCTTGCGCTGCTTTTAGCCGTGCTTGAAAAGAGATGCAACCTGCACTTCTCTTCTCAGGACGTCTATATCAACGTTATGGGCGGGATTAAGCTCAACGAGCCTGCAACCGATTTGGCGCTGTGTGCGGCGCTTGCTTCCGCCTACTTTGAAAGGCCGATTGACAAGTACACCGCAGTATTCGGCGAAGTGGGCTTAACGGGCGAAGTCCGCGCCGTTCAATACGCTGAAAAACGCGTATCCGAATGCGTTAAAATGGGCTTTAAACGGGTATTGTTGCCGGCTAAAAATTTAAAGTCCGTTGCAAAGTATGCGGACAAAATAAGCATAGTACCCGTGTTATATTTAGGCACTATGTTAAAATCGCTGTTCCCCAAAGAACAGTAACTATAATACGCTATATCTACTATATAGTAGGGGGTATACTATGATTATTACCATTTCAAGGCAATTCGGAAGCGGCGGCAGAGAAGTTGGAAAAAGGCTATCGGACGCACTTGGCTACGCCTACTACGACAGAGAGCTCGTAACCGAAATTTCTAAAAACACGGCGTTGAACGAAGAATACGTCAATTCCGTTTTGGAACACGGCGGATATTCCAACTATGCGTTCAGCTTTGCGCACACCATGCCGCTC